>JAMJFV010000032.1 GCA_023544495.1 ANME-2 cluster archaeon | reverse complement strand
CAGCGCCACTGCTGCAGTTAACATGCTCAAGTACAGGACAATATTCCCGTCAATCATATAACTGCCTCCTCAACCTGAACATCACCATTATCAGTAGAATTAGAATTGAAATTCAATTTATAATTAGACGATACATCTCTTACTACCGGATAGAACGTGTTTGCATCAACATACCCCGGAACCCTTGTAATTTCGGTCCCGTATTCATCAACGAACAGTTCATGTGGTGGATAACTCACACCATACCGGGCCGGAACTTCCTTGTTCTCGTCAAGGTCGATGGCCACCAATATGAAATCATTCGTAAGTGCTTCCGTTATCCGTGGATCAGTAAGAGTCTCCGTCTCGAACAACTCACAATACTGGCACCAGACTGCCCAGAAATATACCAGTACAGGTTTGTGCTGCTCCTGTGCAGCAGCCAATCCCTCATCCAGTGAATTATTCCAGACAAGTCCTCCTAGGTATGAATTCTGCTCGTCGCTAAGAACCGGTGCAATTTGCATTGCTGCATACGCAAACCCGACCATCAGGACGATTGCAATAATGTTAATCACTTTCTTTTGTTTCATTATTTTTACACCTCATTCATTTTTAAAATTTGATAATCGTCAATATGATAGTATATCAAGAGTCAATATCCGCAGAGCTATCAGCGTATATATCAGGACAACAACTACCAGCGGAAGAATATTGGATAATACAACTTTTTTACCATTTTTACCTACCATCGCAAGTCCAAAATACAGCGAAGCCGCAAAACCGCCAAGCAACAAGAGTATTTGGAAAAAGTTGATCGCTTCATACGGAATGGCAGGCTGGTTGAACTGGAATAGTTCCATGCCGAACGGGTGACTTGCCTGTGAGATCAAATAGAACACACCGCGTATCACTTTAAAAGCATTATCTATGAGATATATTCCAAGCCCGAGCGGGATCAATGCATACGTATATCTCACATAATCAGTCAGGTGCGAAGTCTTCTCTCCGGCTCTGCTGTGAACTGCCCGATTGATCAAATACATAAGTCCAATCGCAGCAATACTGAGACCCGCAAATATCAGAAGAGCCATCAGATTACGGTCGAGTCCTACAAAGTTCACGAAATCAATTATCCTGTACCTGAAAGGTGCTCTCTCCATCCCGATCTTGAACAACAGGATCACTATGATACTGTGGATAAAGAACGCCTCATCAAGGTGCGGTTTTCGCAGTTTAAGAATATCAGCCCCAAATTTCCTTGTGCTGATCCTGATATTATCCTTTGAGCATGTTTTTATGCACTCCGTACAGAAAATACAGAAACTGTTACGTTCAAGTGTCTGCGGGAACTCGTACATTGAACAACCGTGTCCATTCTCGTTTCCTGTAAGACATTCTTTCTCGGAATGGTTAAAACATACCTTTTTGGATTTCACACGAAGTTCAGTGCCCGAGATCATTGAAAATACACCGAGTATAATACCTGTAGGACAGATGAACCTGCAAAATGTACGCTTTTCGTAGACCAAACTGATTACAACAGATAATCCTATAAAAGACAGCAGCAGCAAGGCTGTTGCAAGTGGATTTCGCTCGAACCTGAACAGGTGTTTAGTAGCCGCAGATATCACAATGAACAATATGATGGCAATCCACATGTTGCGGAATTTTTCGGGATACCTCCGATTTAGACTAAAAGTTCGACGAGTCCATTCAGATATTGCGCCAAGTGGGCATGCAAAACACCACAGTCTGCCAACGAACAGTATGCTAAAAGCCAGTAAAGGATGCCATACATCCCATACTATGATCGTTGCAAAATCATCTTCTACTGAGAATCGGGTGTCCTGTCCACCAGTAAGTCCTGCAATGATTATAAAAATGAAAAACACCATTGCAACGAGCTGGAAAGCAGGCTGGAAGTACCTGTGCCTGACCAGTTTCTTCACTCCTTTTACTTCAAGCAAATCTGGTGTGCCGCTTCTTTCATTGCAGCCTTCACATCCATCGTTCTTTTGACTCATCTTCATCCACGCATTAGAAATACAATGGGAAATACGGCAACAGTATTGCTTGAAGCATCTTGTCAACACCAAACAACATCGCAAGTCCTACAAGCATCAATGCAGCTCCTGACATTTTCTTAAGCCGAGACCCATTTCTTGCAAACCACTGTATCCTGCCGGATACCGATTTGCCGAAATATGCTATCAATAACATAGGAATGCTAACCCCTATCGAATACGTAAGCAACAGCACTGCACCATATGTCACATTGCCGCCAAAACCAACAAGCGCCAGTATCGAACCAAGTATAGGACCAACACAGGGTATCCACAGGACACCAAGTGACATGCCGAGCGTGAAAGCGCCAAAAAGTCCATCTTCGTTTTTAGATTTGAACCTTTTAGGAACAATACTACCAAAACTTTCACTTACTGACTGCGATAAACGGCTTGTGATCTTCACAAATATGCTGTTGATATCATCGTCATAAAGTACAGCCCCCATCCCAATGATGAATAGAAGTGAGAACCATCGAAGTACGGACTCGAATGGTGCAAAGACTGCACCAACAGCAGAAATTGCCACGCCCATCAACGTGAATGTCAAAGACATACCTGCAACTATTGCAACAGGGCGAAAGCGGCCCCCTGATGAGCCTGCGAGCATTGCAGGCAATATCGGCAAAATGCAGGGCGTAATTACTGTTAAAAGCCCTGCAATAAATGCCAGCACTATCGATGGTGATTCCACGTTTTTTTTATCTCCGTACCATGTCTTTACACATTCTCGTTCAGAACAGTGGACAAGTCTGCTACCAGCCTGATTACCAAGACATCACTGTCCAGGGTCACTTCATACGTATCAAACCCGCGAGCAGCACCTGTTTTTTGTGCATCATAGATCGAACGTGGAATTGATACTTCGTCTGTTACATGATATGCCACAACCTTCTCAATATTTCCATTATCAAGTGCTTTCAGTCCGGTATATTTCATGTCAGAGAACATGCTAATCTCCGTCGTAACCGATCCAATGTCATAACTCTCATCGTCAACCGCTACAAGTAAGGATTGATATTTAGGATATGACGATTGTTCAACATCTCCCAAAAGTTCAATAGTTCGGGCAACATTACCGGAATGACCATAGATGAACGGTCTGCCGGTTACAATGTTTAACATGCCATCCCCATTCCTTGGCTGTATAGTAACATCGGTTCTTCCAATGTCATGCAATTCGATCCATGAAGTCGCACTGTAGTCTGCACTTAACATTCCGATCACGGGTGTACCGTAGAAGCTGGTTGGCTGTACCATTTCAGATGCATAAGACTCCAATGATGTCCCCGCAATTGATTTTACATTAATGAACCTTGCCCAGTTGAGACCATATGGTGTCATTTTCAACCCATCGCTAAGTGAGTTGAAATCTTCAGTAAGTGACAATCCGGACAGGTCAACAACAGGCGCTGTGACTATTGAAGAACCCTCACGATATCCACCGGCAGGACCGTATTTGCGGTATTCCACATCAATTTTTGCTCGAATCTCTTCAAGAGACAAACCATCTTCATACATCTTCTTTACTTTGATGACCTCGCCTACACAGATATCACACTGGGATGCATGGTTATCGTATTCCCCGTCATCCCAGATGTAACAGTTCTTAAGGCTCATGTGGCCCATTCCACCGCATCCGCAATAACATGGGACCTGGTCAATGATCTCCGGGTTTAGTGTCGTGTATTCGTATGCTTTAAGGGATAGTGGTGTTGAGTATGCAAATCCCGGCAGATCCAATGAAGATGTTGAAGACTCGTCATCATCAGTACCATTATTGCTTCCGCCAAGACCAACAAAAATCCCGGCAGATAACATTACAACAACCACGATCAAAATAATCTGTTTATTGATCGGGGATTTGTCTTGCTTTTTCTTTGTGTATTTTCTTGTTCTCTTCTTTGCCATTGTAATCACTTCGTGTCAATAATTTCATTCAATGATTTCAAAAATATATCTGCATCAACATAACCAGGAATTCTTGCGTCTTTTAACTCAGTCCCATCGGGTTTTAAGAATACTTCTGTGGGGGTGCCTCGCACTCTCATACTGATAGCAAGTTCTTGCTGTTTGACAGTGTCCAGAGTTACGAGTTCAAAATTCTCGTTCAAAATTTTGATAATACGTATGTCAGTGAAGGATTCAGCCTCGAATTTCTTGCACCATCCGCATGATTCTGACCTGAAATAAACAAAGACCATTTTCTCGCTCTCGTTCGCCTTTTCAAGCCCTCTGTCAAGTGATGTATAAAAATTGAGTTTGCCTAACTTAAGCATCTCACCATCTGAAAGAAGTACGCTTTCAACGTTATCTTCTAATGAGGATTGCTCGTTTGGTATCCATCCGGCTGACTGGGCTGATGCAATTACTGCTAGGAACAACAGCGGAATTCCGAATATCAATAAAAAAGTCGTGGAGGATTTGGTCATTTTACTGCCTCCACATCAACATCAACAGCTACATATTTTGATGGGCATTTCACAAGCATCTTGTTCGACCTGAATATTCCGTCTTCTGAATATTGTCCGGTAACAACCACGGAGGTTGCTTCCCTGAAATTGTTTGGCAAACTGCCTTCATAGACCACGTTCAGGGTTTCACCGTTATCTGTGAGCGTGAATTTCAGTAATTGATTTTCAGGTTCCCATATTATAGATTCCAATATCACAGAACCATTGATATTGACGGTTTCACCATATCCCAATTCGCCTTTATCTTTAAGTTCGCTGATGGTTATGTAATATGAGAGGGAATTGCTAAAACTGCTAACTGCAAGATACCCCAGCAGTACAAAGATTATTACTACACCAAGGATTGTCCTATTTTTTCGTTTCATTATAGATTCACCGCACTTTACAGTAGGCGTAAACGCATATCTACTTTACGGTTGTTGTAAACCTGATACCAAACATAAAACTATCGACTGATGTGTATAGGAGGAGAGTGAATAATTCAAAATATGTGCTAATTGGGTGGATTTTTAATTAAATTGTAGACAATATTTTGAAAATCAAATAGTGCCATATCTGTACCACCTGTTCAAAGAATTACATCGACTCCAAAGATACTCCAACAGCATCCATTCGCACACCTTCATCCTTTTCACTCAAAGCGATCCAGTAAACCCTGTTGCTCTTTGCATAGTAATAATGGAACTCACCGATGCCTTCCGTATAATATACCATCGTACCTTCAATGTCCATCTCAACCGGCAGTGTGAATACCTTGCTGGCCGGTATCTTACGGTTCATATCATCAAGCAACAATGTTGCATCGGTTTTGGATGATGATTCTGATATCCAGAATGTAGCAGTCTTTCCTTGCGGATCCTTGTACTTTAGGATATATGCATTATCAAGTGCGATATTTTGCGTTGAATGGAGTGTTTGTACGTCAATTATAGCGGCATCACCGCTGCTTTTGATAACTAACTGCATATCCATGAACACATCAGGGAAATCATCGTTATCAGTGAATTGAAGAAACAGCGGAGAGACTATCAGCAACAATGCAACCAGCAATCCTGCTGCATGCATCCGGTTGAAATTTCCCGATCTTTTAGACATTTGTGATCACTTCCTTGATTATTGACATTTGATAATCCATATCACTATTCTCGAACCTTACCACAAAGATACGGTCTTTTTTAAGGTAATAATACTGTGTTTTCCCATCCACCGCATTTACCTGTACAACAGGCGATTTCATTCCGGGGATGTTTAATTCCTTAAGATATGGTATCGTCTTCACATTCTCAAACACATCGTAAGCGGTATCATGTGAATCAAATTCCTCTGCCCATATCTGCATAGTATCATTGTGACTCTGGTACGTTGCATAATACCTGCCTTTCGAGGGGAATCTGCGTAAAACTACATCTATTGCTTCATTTGCAGGAATATTATCCTCAACGTCATCTACAATTTGCATGTCCCCCAGTTCTTCGGAGAATATTCCTATTTTCACATCCTGTGGAGAGAAAAATAAAATTGCAGCGATCAGTATCAGGGCAATCCCTGCATATTTAGTATTCATACACTCATTCCCACTGGTAATTTGAATGGGATTATTTCCATTGCAATCTGCACCAAATAGGTGAAATTGCCAGTCAGCATAAGAACACCTATGATTATCAGGATAATTCCGTTAACGATCGAGAATGTCTTGATGTGTTTTTTCACACGTTCAAGGTGTTCGAGCGCTGACGTGATCCCAAATGCAAGGATCAAATACGGAATTGCCAGTCCCAGCGAGAACAGTGCCATAATCAAGGCACCGCTTTGTGCGGATGATGTCGTGCCTGCAAATATCAGCATCGAGTAAAGTGTTGGTGCGATACAGTGCGAGCAGAATATAGCGAAAAATACACCAACCAAAAATGATCCGGAATACCCGATTGGGTTTACTGAAGAGGGATCGCGGTTCGGGCTAAACCTGTTAATAAAGGACATGTTTAGCACGCCCAATACATACAAACCCAAAAGTATGATAAGAACACCACCGACCTTTGTCATGATATCTGCATAGTCTCGAAGGAACGACCCCGCAAAACCGGCAGCGCTTCCTGCAAGAATGAATATGAGAGAGAAACCGATCACGAACAGGATGGTATTGATAACAACATTTCTCCGAATGGTACCATGATCCTGTTTCCTAACAAGTTCATCCGTGGTCAGTCCTGTGATAAGGCTCAAATATACCATTATCATAGGAACAATACAAGGGGATAGGAATGATATTATCCCGGCCAAAAATGCCAGCATCAGGATGGATTCGGTTATCATCAAAGTTCACCTTTTTACTCTTTTTGGAATAAATATATTACAGTTTCATGCGTAAGAATTTAATTATTTGATCAGATGTCCCACCTGAACGTGCGTTTAGGAATGCCATCAACATCTTTTACAATTATCTCGAAATACTTTCCATTTGAAAGTATCTCGGCACCGCTGTCATCTGATTCTGAAAATAACAATACACCCTTCCTGTGATGTCCTCCTGAACCCTCTGATTCAACCCACCCGGATGGGGTGTACTTGTTCCCGCTACTATCAACCAAATAAGATAATTTATCCAACTGATACTGACTTATGTCTGATGAATGTGTATTAATTGTCGTATCAAATGCAATTTCATCTCCGTATTCGCTGCTCTGGGATGGATCCATGTAACTAAGTGCTATAGTTACTGCACCTTCATCGTTCGTTCTTTCATTTTGATCGATCAAGACCGCATCTGAAGACGCAGAAACATTTGAATTCGATCCACTCTCAACCAAAAGTAAAGCGCCGCCTATCACAGCAATTAATACAATTCCAAGCAAAAGTTCAGTTCTCATACATTCACAACCTGTAATTTTTTAATATAATACAATATCTGGTTCATTCATCATTGTCATTTTTCAGTCCCGCCATGCATCCCGCGCATCATCACCAAATGCAATATCGGGCATAGTAGCATGACAACATAGATCAGATACTTGTCTCCGATTCCTATATACCACAACACTGCAACAGCGATCAGTGGAATGGCACAACACAGTACCATCATGAACATGTGTTTTTCAGCCATTTTACTACTGGGCACAGGGGTTCTATTCACTGAAATGTGGGTATCGTCAGCTCCATCTATCTGTTCATTCAATCTGCTCACCCCCCATCTCCATTTTTGCTTTTAATTCAGAGATACGTTTTTCAATCATCTTAATCACTTCCTCGCGTTTCTCACCATTCATCTCAGAATTAGCGATATCCACCAGCGTATACAGATCATCAACGTGTTGCACGATCTCAGATATCTCATCAACAGGCAGGGTGAGATCGATATCTTCGATCATCTCGTTCATCTGCATGATGGCGTCTTCTGCTCTTTGTTCGTATATTTCACGATATGTTTCATACTCATCCTCTGATATCAGGCCGTTCTCAAGATCAAAATCGATCTTTTGAAGTATCCTGAAAACAGCCATCTTCTCGGCATTTAGTTCACTAAAGGATCGTGTGGGATATGCATTTGGATGCCTTTTCTTTGCTTTTTCATGTTTGCCCAATATTTTGTGCTTCTTTAAGAATGGATATGAAACAGCACCGATTGCACCGAGCACCGCCAATATAATTATAAATTTACCTGTAGTTATTCCGCCATCGTCACTGGGAATGACATTAATCCCTGTTATTAGCGGTTGTATCTTGGCGTTCGTCTTAAGATCCATTAACGTCAGCGTTCGATAGATATTTCCACCCACTGACATATCTTCCACTACACTGGTACTGCTCTCAATATCAAGGCCGGATTGCACAGGAGCAAGTATTGAGATCCCGGAAGTATCGTATAGTATATTTTTGGTAAATGTGAATGATGTATCTGCACTATCCAGTTGGTATGATATCTTAACATCCAGAGTATCGCCAGGCATCATGGGTTCCATCGGATCAATCCAAGCGACACCGTCGTCTTTTGTGACGCAGCAGGCCATGTAATCAGTATGGAAATTAATGACATTCGGTGGAAGTGGTATTCCAAGCCATGCCCTGTCAGGGTTAAAAAACGTATTAGTGCCTACATTTTTGAAAACAACGATCTCATCAACCCAAACCCCTGACGGCTCCTGTGATAATATCACATGATCCTGTACAACATTGATCACATCATCCGAGATCGTAGATTCAAACACATTTATCGAAACATTGGCTCTCATCTCCGAAGAGTTCGAACTCATGAAATCGATGATGCCTGTATATGCCACATCCTTATACGAAACTACTGTGTGATAGTCCCCTATAACGTTAACGTTAACATTATCAAACGAGAACACACCGCCATCGTTTGTCACGGTGCTTGCGATCTCGTAAATATCCATAAGTTTGACAGTTATGCCCCCCATGTTTCGCTTGTCAGTACCATGGGAAACTGTACCTCTAATTTCACCGCTAAGATCCATTTCAATGTACGGTTCAAGCATCTTGACAATACTGTGGTACTCGAAATCCTGATATGACACGTTGACCAAATAGTCCTGAGATATGGAAGCCGTTTTGAAACTGAAATTACCGTTCTCATCTGTGACAGTCTCCCCTATGTGTAGCATCTTTTCTTCTTCAGTACCTACTCCCTGAATACTGTTGATCTCAATAACTGCTGAAGGGACTCCAACTCCGTTGGATGTGACGGTTCCGATAATTTCGATAGATTCGTATGCGGCGGCCGTAGATGTAAACATGCCTGTCATAAATACAATCAAAAAAAGAGAATATAAGAGAATCTTATTATTCACTTGAGTCACCATCCTCGTCGTTTTTCAGTCCCATATTCTTCCTGTATTCCAGATCCAGCATCTGTTCATAAGACATACCAGTATCCGTGATTACACCTGCAGTACCCTGTTCTTTCAAAAACTGGCGATACTCATCATCAAATACATCCCCATCACCGGAACTGTTATGCTTCACCCTATAGAGAACAACGCCCCCTATGGCTACCCCGATACCGGGCAGCACCCATAGTGACAGGTCAAAACCTTTCTTGGGAGGAACTGCAAAAATCCCCTCGCCATAGGTCTTTTCAAGATAACTGAATATTTGCTTATCTGATTTGCCGGCAACGATTTGATCCCTTACAACTTGCCTTATATTGACAGCTTCCTCACAACTGCAATCTTTCACGATCATCGTACAACCACATTGGCACCTGAGAATTTCGGTAATATCCTCTTCGTGCACTGGCTCTCCGTGTACAGGCATTATACTGGGAAGCAAGATCAACATCAATAGCACCATTCTAAGTCTAATTCCAAGACTTTGTCTAAGTCCAAATTTATATTTCATATAACTTCAACCTCCGATTCTCTACTATCTCAAGCATTGCAAGAATCGTTCCGATCATTATCAGTGTAGCACCATACCAGATGGCGTTCATAAGGGGAATTACCTTGATCTTCAGCGTCTCAGAATTCGATGATATCCCCTGAGCCGAAATGTAGATGTCATCCAACCCAAATGTTCTGACGTATGGTTTTGAGACGTCCTGATCCTGTTTTGGGTAATAATACATGGCAGGATCCATCTCACCGATGTACTTGTTGTTTTTGTAAACATCGAAAATTCCAAAAGAAACAATCTTATTCAATTTCGTGTATTGTTCGACCCCGTTCATCTTGAAAGTATAATCCCCGAGTGTGAAACTGTCCCCAACATTTATCGTAGTGGTATCTTCATACTGGTATAATGAAGAACCTGTAACTCCTATCATGAGCACTATTATTCCAATGTGTGCGATGTAACCGCCGTATTTGCGTTTATTGTTGTTTATGGTGTGATATATGGCAGACAGTGTTCCGACATCTTCCATCCTGATCGTTCGCTTCACTGCCCTTATCGTATCAAGTCCATGCGTGGATATTGCAAAGACACACGTCAGGGCAACTATCAGGGCAGGAATACTTCGGATTCCCAATATCACAGAGAGGATAGTAGTCACCACAGCCACTAAAAGAGGGTATGTGTAACTATTTTTGAGGTTCTTGTTCGATGCTTTTCTCCATCCGATAAGTGGACAGATGCCCATCAGTACTATGAGTGCAATGGATAGGGGAATTGTGACCTCATTGAAGAATTTAGGACCTACCATTACACGGTATCCTCTAAAAATATCAGATACAAGTGGATACAGTGTGCCCCATACAACTGCAAATGCCGCGCCTATGAATATCCAGTTGTTGGCAAGGAAACTTGACTCACGTGAGATATATGAGTCAAATGGCCTGCGGCTTTTAAGATCATTGCACCTCAATGCAAGAAGCGAGAGGGTACCAACCAGTATGATTACCATGAACCAGATAATATATGCTGCAATATCGGACTGGCCGAACGAATGGACCGAATCAATTAATCCGCTTCGTGTGAGCAGTGTTCCAAGTATAACAAGTTCAAATGTGGCAAGTATAAGGAGTACGTTCCATATTTTCATGCTCTGCTTTTTTTCCTGGATCATGAAACTGTGGAAGAATGCTGTGGCGGTTATCCATGGCATGAACGATGCATTCTCAACAGGGTCCCAACCCCAGTAGCCGCCCCAGTTGAGCATGGTGTATGCCCAATAACTTCCAAACAGGTTTCCAAGTGTGAGAAACATCCATGAGAAGAGTGTCCATCTTCGAATCCTGAATACCCAGTCACCGTCACGCAGGAATACGCCTGCTATCATGAATGCAAATGGTATTACAAAACCTGCATAACCTAAGAAAAGTGTGGGAGGGTGAAATACCATTCCCGGGTCCTGTAGCAGGGGATTTAAACCGTTGCCATCCAATGGCATAAAATCAAGTTTGTCGAACGGATTTGAATGGAAGTAAAGAAGATAGAGGAAATATGACTGGATTGCAAGCATCACCGGTACTGCATGTTGTAAGAGTTCGTCCTTTTTTTCACGTATTACTACTATGCTGGTAAATATCGAGATGAGCAGTGTCCAGAAAAGTAGAGAACCATCCCCGCCTGCCCAGAACACTGATATTTGATAGAACGTGGGAAGGTCGTTGCTTGAGTATAGTGCTATGTACTCTGTTGAATAATCATGTGCGAATATTAGTTTATAAAGATGTACAGAAGCGGCAATTGTTGCGAGAGATGCAAGAATGATGGTTATTTTTCCACTATTGAAGTATGTTTCATCTTTTTTGATGATTCCTGAAATGTACATGATCACTGCAAGAATGCTCAAAAAGAGTGCAGTAATTATCGATGCGTTTCCAAACTCTATCATTTTTAGTCCTCTAATTTAATTACGCTTTTTACTTCACACGTACTGTAAAGTATATCAACTTTACGTTAGGTGTAAAGTAGAACCGAACAGGGTCATCTCATCCCCAATGCTAAAATTATAAATCTATAAAATTTAAAAATTACCTATACGCGCTTGAAATTGGGCAAGAACATGGGCACCCTTTTTTTGTATTCCAGATACAGATGGCCATATATTTCTTCGATATCCTTCTCTTCTTTTTTAGCAAGCCTGATGTACATCATTATCAGCACTGGCCACATTATGAGTGCAAGTATTGTAGGCCACTGCACCATCAATCCGATCGTGACCAGGATCAAACCGGAATACTGTGGATGGCGCACATACCTGTATCCACCATGAGTAACAAATTCTCCCTCTGAGTTGTGAATGGCTTTCCAGCCTTTATATATTGTAATGAATCCGATCATCATTAGCACAGTGCTTACTGCCATAACAAGTGCCCATGCGCTTGAGAGACTCATGATACCTGCGACTGAGAGGAGTGTTGCAAGCAGGTGCCCGCTCATGTGCCCGGTGGATATGTTCAGACCGTAGTTGGAAAACAAATATATTGTAAGCGGGAACCCGTACATCTCAGCAAATAATGCCACAATGAAAGCCTCATAAAACCCAAGGCTGCGCCATTCCCTTTTTCTGGCCGGTATAATGAAACTCACAACAAAGAATGAGAACAATGCAATGCTGAATATCACTGAAATCCAATTACCATATGCGTATTCAGATTCCACGTGGTGGCTTAACATTGAACTAATGTCCAGTATATTTAACGATAAAAGCGAATAAGTGATGGAATTTATCAGCAGAGTGCCTATGAAATAGAGCATCAACAGTGATAGAATTACTGTAACCACATTTTTCTTGAAATTTTTTTGCCTTGCCACTTTTAAATCACCGAGTGTTGTTTTACAACAGACGTAAAGTATATTATGTTTACGGCTAATGTAAACAAGCATGCATATTGCAACTGAATCTGCCAAAGTACATTGAATCCAGTAAATAGGCGATTAAAAATGTGGAAAAACATATCAATCTTTTTTAAGTCCAAGCAACTCGCGTTGTTCTTGATCATTTTACTAATACTGATCGCTTTCATCGGTTCGATCGTACCTCAGCGACATACATACACCCCGGTTCATTTCGAATCCCTTATGGAATACAACCCATGGCTTGTGGCCTCTGACAATATTGGTCTTACAAACATATTCTCATCATGGATGTTCTTTGTAACAGTGATCATTCTGCTGTTCAATTCCGCATTCTGCACTTATGGCATGTTACGTCTGGCGATTCGAAGATTTGGTGCTGATCCTGTTTTCAAGGGTAAAGATCCCATCCTTGCATCACAAAATCGGGCGCAGATATCTACCAGTAAAAGATCAGAAGAATCACTTTCACAAGTCGAATCTACCTTACGCTCAAAGCGGTACAGGACAAGTCGTAACAAGAATCGTATCTATTCCGAAAAGAATCGGTTGGGTGTGTTTGGAGTTGCATTTTTTCATCTGTGTATCATACTTGTCTTTGTTGCAGTACTGTACGGGGGGGCAGGGAGAATGGAAGGCAAAATGCAGATCGTTGAAGGTCAAATGTTGCTGGCACAAGAGGAAAACTATGGGTATCTTCATAAACCACCCCTGTTTAAAATACCCCCTCAGGATTTTGGGATATACTTTGAAAAGTTTAATCCGAATTACATTAAGAGCGATGGCACACTGATGGGGGCTGCGAGTAAACTTCTCATAGTTGAAAATGAAACTGTGACGACTTCCGGTTTTGTCTATTCGAATCGCCAGATATCCTACAATGGTATCAAATTTTATCAGGCAGATTATGGTTTTGCACCATTGCTTCTACTCAAAAACAGTGCAGGTGATGTTCTTTCAGGCTCATACATGCCTTCATTCTATGATGGGGATGGCGGATACGTTTCACAATTCACCCCCACCGATACCAAATGGTACTCTACTGCAACCTTATACCCTAGCGATGTACCGCAGAGTTCTGAATTCGGGGCAGATGTACCGCATAACCCCAAGATACAACTGACAGTCTTTGAGGGTGAAAATGAATTATACAACGGTACTCTTGTTCTCAATGAGTCTGTTTCCATCGGCAATGTGTCTCTTGGATTTTACGACCTCAAATATGCAAGCGTCATATCCCTTGTGAGCGACAAGGGCACACCCATTCTATTTGCAGGTTTTTGGTTGAGTGTTGCAAGTTTGTTCACCATGTATTTCATGATCCCACGTCGCATCTGGGTTGAGGTCTTGAGAAATGGAAATGGAACATTTGTCTACATTGGTGGTAAGACTGATAGGTTCAGATCATCTTTTGAAGACGAGTTTTTGAAAATAGTTGAAGAGATCGGAGAGGTTGTAAAAGATGAGTCAGATTGAATGGATAACATACATTGCAGCATCAGCATTTTATGCAGTAAGTGCAGCCATCTATGTATTTAGTGTCGTTTTCAAAAAAGAGCACTGGTTAAAATACGGTGCAACCTGTGCCATTTTTGGGCTGGTGCCACACAGTATTGCACTGCTTGCCAGATGGATCGAGTCTGGCCATGGGCCCTATTATTCAATGTATGAAGTATTTTCTTCGTATGCATGGGTCTCTGTTGTATTGTTCCTGCTATCTATTATTCGGACCAATAAGACACGGTTTGCAGGTCTTGTGGTCATGCCGGTGTCGTTCATACTGATGGGACTTGGTTTTAACGTTTCGATGGAAATCTCTACTGTTCCGCCATCACTTAATTCATTCTGGCTGGTTGCTCATGTTGGATTTGCAAAACTTGGGTTCGGTTCGATCCTGATCGCCACAGGAATGAGTGTATTGCATCTGCTAAAAGAGCGCGAACCTGTGCGCTACAGGGAGTTCTTTGAACGTTTCCCTCCGATAAGAATCATGGATGATCTGAGTTACCAGTTCGTAGCGGTAGGTTTTATTTTCCTGACAATTATGGTCGCAGCAGGTGCCATATGGGCAGACCAAACATGGGGTAGATATTGGGGCTGGGATCCTATTGAGATATGGTCATTGATATCGTGGCTTGTTTATGGCGTGTATCTTCATCTGCGAATGAATGTAGGATGGGGAGGGAAACGGGCAGCATGGTTAATGGTATTCAATATGGTAATTTTGATATTTTCTTTATTTGCTACGGGAATCGTGTATGATGGACTGCATAGTGCTTATATGACGTGACATTTAAAGCACCACATTTTTGATGCTCTCAAAAAAATGAGTAAATACGAATTTAGATTAAATATTGTATTTGTATAGCTGTTTTAAAATGACTGCGCAAATGAAATGGTTCAATTTGAAACCAAAAACAATGCGACGCCGAATAAGAAAGAGCGATTACTCGCTCCCCCTCTTCTAAGAACCGGACTTGCGACTTTCACCACATCCGGCTCAAGCCTTTCATCACCCTTTATGTATCGGGCAGCAGTTAACAATTTAATGGCATTATTGTTTTAAGACTACATAATTCATGCAAATGAACAAATATTCATTTGAACTCCAGACGTTTTAGGCTTGTTAGCCATTTTACGAGCACGCAGATTATATCTCCGTACATCAAAATACTCTTTGTCAATATAGGGATTTCTATCAAGTTTGAGACATCTATGTCTCAC
>JAMJFV010000329.1 GCA_023544495.1 ANME-2 cluster archaeon | reverse complement strand
AGCTCAGGAGGCTATGGGGATGATCGCAGAAATATCACACCTACCAATACTACTGATAGCTGTGCCCATACTAATGGCAGCCATAATGCTCTTTTTGCGCTCCAATGCAGGATTGCAGAAAGGACTGAACATTACAATATCATTCGTAATGATGGGACTCAGCTTTGTACTCCTCTGGCAGGTCTGGAACGGAGGCATACAGGTCTATGAAGTAGGAGAATGGGGCAAATACGGGATCATACTTGTAGCTGACCTGCTCAGTTCAGGAATGGTCGTACTAAGCTCACTTGTATCCTTCCTTGCACTTCTTTACTCACTGGACTACATCGAAGGCAAATCCTTAAGCTCCAGCTACCATTCACTCTTCAACCTGCTTGTAGCCGGCCTTAACGGAACTTTCCTGACAGGCGACATCTTCAACATGTTCGTATTCTTCGAGATACTCCTATTGTCCTCCTGTGCACTTGTGATCGCTAACGAGAAAGGCGGAGTAACTAAAAGCTCAGACAAGATGGAAGCAACATTCAAGTACCTTGTACTGAACATGATCGGCTCCATTGTGATGCTCATAGCAGTTGCATCCCTTTACGCTACAGTAGGAACTCTCAACATGGCAGATATTTCAGTCAAGATCAGTGCAATGAGCGCAGCCGGAACCCTTCCATGGCATACATACGCCATCGCCTTGCTCTTCATCGTTGTTTTCGGAAACAAGGCAGCAATATTCCCGATGCACTACTGGCTTCCTGATGTGCACCCGACTGCACCATCACCCATCAGTGCAATGCTTAGCGGAGTCATGATAAAGGTTGGAGCTTACGGAATGCTCAGAGTATTCTTCCTCATCTTCAAGGATGCGCTGTTCCTGTTCCAGCCAATCATAATATTCCTGGCACTTGCAACAATCATCATAGGAGCAGTATCTGCTGTCGGACAGAAGGATGTTAAGAGACTGCTAGCATATTCCAGTGTCAGCCAGATAGGATATGTCTTCCTTGGAATTGGTTTCGGCACTGTCTACGCACTCGCAGCAGCCCTCATATTCTTGGTGAACCATGCAATTGCAAAATCCATGTTGTTCCTGACCTCAGGAGGCATCATCCACCATGCAGGAACAAGGGATATGACAAAAATGGGTGGCATGAACAAGACAACACCAATGATGAGCGTGGCATTCCTCATAGGTGCCATGTCCATTGCAGGACTACCACCGATGGGCGGTTTCATTGCAAAGTTCGTGCTCTTTGATGCAGGACTTCTTGCAGAGTATTACATACCCATTGCCATCGCCCTGTTCTTTGCAGTATTCACCCTGTTCTATATGTTCAGGGCATGGCTACTGATGTTCTGGGGCGAGACAAGGGATGTCGAAAAATATGGAGAATATTCTTCACATGGACCTTCCTACATGATAGCAATACCCATTATAACACTTGCAGCGCTGGCATTCGTCTTTGGGATCTATGCTGAACCACTTGTAGCCCTGTCACAGGCAATAGCAGAACAACTGATCGATCCGCAACCATATATTGATGCAGTGATGACGAGGGTGGTAAGATGAAACGATATCTCATTTATTCAATAGCTCTTGGACTGATCTGGTGTTTTGTCCAT
>JAMJFV010000328.1 GCA_023544495.1 ANME-2 cluster archaeon | reverse complement strand
CAGATGGCCCTTGATATGAACTCAGTTAAAGTCGCGCAGGCACTCGCAGACTCTGAACTGGAAGTTGGAAGCGTAGTGATGTATATTGAAGAAACTGTTGATGTGGATGGTAATGTCACAGCCACCAAAGTAGTTAAAAATGATGCGCCAATGTCTCTGCTCACCTACGGTCTTGAACCCAGGTTCTATGAATTCACTGAATCCATTATAGAGGTTAAGATGGCTATCTCAATGAAAAGAGAAATGTCAACTGAGAAAAAATACGAACGGGAATTCAAATTAACGAACAATAGTAAAGTAAGTGGCAGTATTAGTTCAGGTGGTTTGACCAGTTTTCTGTTTGGTAAAGCGTCAACTAAATTTGAAAATACCACAACTGTGGCATATTCATCAACTTATGATGCAAAATACAGCTCCAAGTATTCATTCAAGGAGTCTGGCACAAGCCTGTTACGTACAACATTAAAGCCTGTTCCTGCCCCTGGTAGAGTAATACCCACAGTAAAAGTTATCGAACCAGCACCAGCATAACGGTTATCTCCTCCCCCCTTTATTTTTTAAATGGAGATACTATTATGACTAACGGTAATACAAAGATAATTTCGGAAGTATTGGTAAATCCCCTCTCCCAGATAATAAAAGAAGTCGGGATTTCCATTTCTGAAACCCAACAGGCAATGGATAGAAATTCCATTGATACACAACTTGCAATTGAAAATGATGAACTCCTAAGCCAATATGACATACAGGCTACCTGGCACCATATTCCAGAAGTCGAACTTGAACTTAAAATGGCACTAACAATGAAGTATAAGGAGGAAAAGGATTCAAAGGGAGCACTCCGTGGTTATCGGCCAATATTACATGCAGCACCATTGAATGCATCATACAAGAACCTCCATGAATATGATGTGGAAGGAGCAAGTATCATAAAAGCCAAATTTGTCTCAGTACCGCCTTCCAGCCAGATAGTAAATGAGTGAGATACAGGCACGGAAATAATGAAATGACACTAATAGTAAATCTTCGACAGAATCTGGATAATCTCAGGATTGCAAAGGCAATTGATGAGGCCAGTCTTACTGAAATAATAAAATCAATTGATAATGTTGATGTTGAAATACAGAACAAGGATACGCAAATCGTCGGGCTTACAAATAATCTCAATACAATTATTTCTGATAAAATCGTTGTCGAACAGGAGAAAAATGTCCTCTCACAGCAAATTGCCGGATTGTTATTAGAAAAGGCAAACCTTGAGAAAAATATCCAGACCCTGCAACTGCAAAGACCACAAATCCAGTCTGAAAACCTGGTTACCACATTCAGGCAATCCCTGGACAGCATGGCCGATAAACTGAATGAACCTGCAGCCAGGGCAAACTACGTCATCAGCAGCATGGATGTAAAACTCAGGACAAACCTATCCCTTAAGGATGATAAACTCCAGTTCCAGCTACCAAAATCAGATGATATCATCCCGCCAGAAAATCTCAGTACTATTGAATTCACGATAAAATCATCTCCCAAAGAACTTGATCTATCTCAATACCTGGAAGTACCTAACCTTACCGGAATGACCCGGGAAGAGGCAAAGTATGCGATAACTGATGCCGGTTTCAAACCGGGTACCACC
>JAMJFV010000327.1 GCA_023544495.1 ANME-2 cluster archaeon | reverse complement strand
CCGAGTTCTCCCTGATATCGTTGAAAAGCATAGACCGTACCTGTTCCATAGTATATACCTCTCCACCGTTTCGCTTAACAGCTTCCAGGAATTGGGGATTATTGCCCACATCCCTGTATTCCACCGGGTAATTGACAGCTGCCATATCCTCCAGGGTGACAGTGCCTGTTGAGACTTTGAGCGGTAACACACCTTTTACCCCGGGTTCGATGATACCTTCGAATGTCCTCGTGTCGGTCTGTATAACAGGCACTTCCTGTCCATTGAACGTTACTCCGGGCATATCATCGCTGCGGATGGTTACGGTACCCGGCGAACCAAGCGACATATCACTGGAAAATACCACGATCCCATCACGTGGTCTGGGATCGCCCACGGCCCAGTTGACCATACTCGGGAGCAGTCTTGCATTCTCGCCTGAATACAGCGAACCGGCCCACAACTGACCGTTATCCGTGCTCAGTGCAACCACTCTCCCAAGCCCGAACTGCCATGATGTGACCACGGGCTTGCCCATACTGGTAGTGACCAGCCGGTGGGCACCCACTTTCTGGGTCACGTCGTTGTAACCGGCGATGCTGCCCGAAATATTCAGGTAGCGGGTGATGAAGTGGTCCTCATCCAGCCGGACAATGGCATAGGCATCGGGGCCGCCATTGGGCAGTTCGGGGGGTTCCCGTCCGAATGTCAGGTCAAGCCGCTGGTAGGTCTCAAGCTGAATGAAATCTCCACCGGCCTGGTCAGCCAGTACCTTAATGAAATATTCACCCTTGTTGTTGTCGGTCTTAACATCCCGTTCTTTCACCACAGCGGTCTTTATCATTACAAATATCATATCAGTATCAGTGGTATCCATACCTGAAATAACGACTTTACTGCCCTCGAAACTATCCTTCACAGCTCCGTCAGAGAACACCAGCATGTATTTCTGGCCACTGGTATTGTCCAGAATCCTGTTTGCCGTGGAGATGCCTTCATCAATGGACGTACCACCAAGACCGGTTCTCAGTTTTGATACTCTATCCACCAGTGCATCGCGGTTGGCTGAGCTGGACATTGGCAACAATCCGTTGCTTACCTCTATAGCATCTCCTCCAAAAGCTACTACACCAACATTGGTATCCCTTCCCATCCCTCGCAGCTGGTTTATGACCATGGCTTTTTCATCGTCCAGTGCCTCATGGGCGCTGATACTGCCGCTAATGTCGAGTACTATGACTACATTTACGCTGCCGACATAGGCACTTGCATATGATTCCACAGGGAGTATGCTCTCAAGTTCAGTGCCCAGGTAATCCCCGTTATCATAACTGTTATCTCCACCCACCACCATCAATCCACCACCTCTGGCTGTATATTCCCTCAGGTTATCAACAGTTTCAACAGATATGCTCCCTTCATAGAGGTTATCCAGTACCATGGCTTTGTAATCTGAAAAGTTGACCCCATCCGGTGTGGATGCGGTGTCAAGGTCATACAGGCTCTTGAGTATCTTGTATAGAGGTGATTCGGTATCCAGGGTGATCAATACGATCTTAGGCCTGGGCACCACGTAAATGGTCTTGTTGAATACATTGTTGTCCGGGCGCAGGTCGTCAGATGATGTAATTTCGGCCGTGACCACATGGGGGCCGAGG
>JAMJFV010000326.1 GCA_023544495.1 ANME-2 cluster archaeon | reverse complement strand
TGGGTTATCCGCCATTGGTCACACCTACAAGCCAGATAGTGGGCACCCAGGCGGTCATGAATGTACTGATGGGTGAGAGGTACAAGGTCATTCCAAAGGAGGTCAAGGAATACGTAAGGGGCATGTACGGACGCTCACCGGCCCCTATTGATAAGGCGATAATGGATAAGGTGCTGGGTGATGAGAAGCCCATAACCTGCCGGCCTGCAGACCTTATTAATCCTGAACTGGCCAGGCTGGAAAAAGAGGCCAGAGAACTGGGTATTGTAGAGAAGGAAGAGGACGTATTGACCTATGCCTTATATCCACAGGTAGCTCCCAAATTCCTGAGAGGGGACGCTGAGGAGGAGGAACTGATACAGTCGGTCCAGGAACCTGTCCCGGCCGGTGCACATCATGTATACAACCAGTTCAAGGTAGTGGTGGATGGTGAGGTTTTCCAGGTAGAGGTCGAGCCTACCGGTGAGATGGCAGTACGTGAAACTAAGTCTGCACCTCCACTTTCTGTAGAAGGGGGAATTAAATGCAGTATGCAGGGTATGGTGCTTGGGCTGAAGGTCAAACCGGGTGATGCGGTAGTTGAAGGGGATGTTGTAGCGGTTATCGAGGCCATGAAAATGGAGAATGACATTCATGCAACCCATAGCGGCATAGTCAGGGAGATATTTGTAAATGAAAGCGACTTTGTGGCTGCGGGCGACGTTATCATGATTGTCAGTTAGAGGTTGTCCTGATGTTCAAGAAGATACTGGTAGCAAACAGGGGCGAGATCGCCATCAGGGTAATGAGGGCATGCCGCGAGATGAAAATACAGACCGTGGCTGTATATTCTGAAGCAGACAGTCATGCATTGTTTGCAAAATATGCTGATGAGGCTTATTATATTGGCCTGCCCCCGGCCAGCCAGAGTTACCTGAAGAGCGACCGCATCCTTGATGTGGCTGAAAGAACAGGGGCTCAGGCCATACATCCCGGTTATGGGTTTTTGGCCGAGAATGCTGATTTTGTCCGTGAATGCGAGAAAGCGGGTATTGTTTTTATCGGGCCGTCCAGTGCATCCATAGATGCTGCAGGCAGTAAGATAACGGCTCGCAAGACCATGGAAAAAGCAGGAGTTCCAGTCATTCCGGGCATTTCAGAAAAAATCGTGGATAATGATGTTGCCATAGATGGGGCACATCAAATAGGATATCCGGTCATTGTAAAAGCTGCTGCGGGTGGCGGTGGTATTGGGATGAAGATAGCATATAATGATACTGACCTCATAGATGCGATACAGTCTACTCGAAAAGTGGCCCAATCCACATTCGGGGATTCGACCATTTTCATGGAGAAATACCTGGCCAGACCCAGACACATCGAATTCCAGATTATGGCTGATTCACACGGTAATACCGTGCATGTGAACGAGAGGGAGTGTTCCATACAGAGGCGGCATCAGAAACTTATTGAGGAGTCTCCATCTCCTGTCATGACTCCTGAATTGAGGGATGAAATGGGCGCCGCGGCCATCAAGGCTGCGAAAGCGATAGATTATACGAACGCGGGTACGGTGGAATTCATGTATTCTGACGGGGACTTCTATTTCCTTGAGATGAATACCCGATTGCAGGTGGAGCATCCTATTACCGAGATGGTTTCCGGGCTGGACCTTGTCAGG
>JAMJFV010000325.1 GCA_023544495.1 ANME-2 cluster archaeon | reverse complement strand
AAGATTATGATAAAAATAAAATCTTTATTAATAGTCATATTATTCATAGTTTCATCACTTTTTCTAGGTGGTTGTATTGAAGATTCGAATGTAAATACAGAAACTACGATCAATGCAGATTCAGTTGAAGAGTATGATATTGCAACGGCAAACAATGCTTTTGCCTTTGACATGTATCCAATGATCAAAGATGATGTTGAAAATATTTTCTTTTCACCATACAGCATATTCACTGCAATGGCCATTTGCTATGATGGAGCAGAAGGTTCCACAAAAGAACAGATATCAAATGTATTTTACTATCCCCTCAGTAAGCCTGTTCTTGAAGGAAGTTCAAAAGAGATGATAGATAAGATCAATTCTGACAGCGATGCATACGACCTGAAAACTGCAAATGCACTATGGGTCCTTGAAGAATATCCATTGAATGAACAGTATGCTTCCAATGCGGAAAACTATTATGGTGGAATGGTAACACCACTCGATTTTGCAGGGCAACCAGAAGAGTCCCGACTTGTTATCAATAGTTGGGTTGAGAATAAAACGAATGATAAAATAAAAGATCTGCTGGCTGAAGGAAGAATTGATGGGAATACAAGACTGATAATTACCAATGCAGTTTATTTCAATGGTACGTGGTTACAGGAGTTTGAAGAAGCAGGAACTCGAAAAAGATTATTCTATCTTTCCGACGGGCAGGAGAAGAAAGTTGATACCATGTATGTCATAGGTACATACAATTATGGAGAAGATAAGAATGCCCAGATCTTAGAATTACCATATAAGGGTGATGACATCAGTATGTACATCATTCTTCCGTCCGGAAACAACATTGAAGAGTTTGAAAATGATCTTACGGTCGGTTATTACAATGAGCTAAAGGATAAGCTTAATTCCGACGAAGTAAAGATCCTGTTGCCAAAGTTCACGTTCGAGACAAAGGCTGAATTAAATGAACCGTTGCAGGACATGGGAATTGTTGATGCTTTTGATTCAGGCATAGCTGATTTTTCAGGTATCAGTGCTAGTAGTGGTCTATCCATATCTGAAGTGGTTCATCAGGCATACATCGGTGTAAATGAAAAAGGAACGGAAGCTGCAGCAGCAACAGGAATCGTAATGGAAGAGTCACTACCTTACTATAAGTATGAGTTTACGGCAGATCATCCTTTCCTGTTCTTCATCGAAGATAGGAGAACAGGCTGCATCCTCTTCATGGGAAAAATTGAGGATCCTGAATACGAGGAAATGTCATAACGACATTTTCTCTAATATGATCCTCATATTCAGCTCAAGATCATATTCCTTTACTCATTGGCCGAGAATTCGTATAATTGACCGAAAAAGAGTTAGTTCTTCGGTCAAAGTGCTCAATACTGTACATATTGGTAGCAATATCATATCATTGTGGAAAGTTTGTTGTAATTAAAGATGAACCATGTACCGAAGATCATCATGAGACTTCCACAGAAGTACAGCACTTTTGTATGGGCCCTTTTGGATATGAAGTCCTTCCCTCTGGATATGGATGATGATACCGTAAGTAGGTAACCAAGATCTGCCGTCCAGTGACCGGCGACAAATGCGATTATGGCAATTGTTCCTATAAGATATTCCTGAAGGATTATGGCACTACCTGCTGTAAGCCACCAGAGGACATAGGT
>JAMJFV010000324.1 GCA_023544495.1 ANME-2 cluster archaeon | reverse complement strand
GGCTGAAGGTGAAGACGTAAAGGCTGAAGCTGAAGACGTAGAGGCTGAAGGTGAAGACGTAAAGGCTGAAGCTAAAGACGTAAAGGCTGAAGGTGAAGACGTAAAGGCTGAAGCTGAAGACGTAGAGGCTGAAGGTGAATTGGTAGAAGAGGTTGAAGCCGGGGAAGAGTCCGAAGAGGAAAGTGAAATCGTACCCACTGCACAACTTGAGATGGAACCTGAATCAAAGAGACTTCTCAATGTCAGGAAGAGACAGAAACTCAGAAAACCACACTTTGTCCAGACTGACCAGCATAAGAAAAAGAAATTAAAGGATACCTGGAAAAAGCCCAGAGGATTGCATAACAAGAAACGGCAATATATTCTGGGCAAAGGTGAGTTGGCACGCGTAGGCTATGGAAGTCCTGCTGCAGTAAAGGGACTGCATCCGTCAGGATTTGAGGAAGTACTCTTATCCAGAGCCCAGGACCTTGACAGTGTTGACCCGGCCACGCAGGCTGTTCGTATTGCAAGGACCGTTGGTCAGCGGAAACGCATGGATATTGTGAAGAAGGCACAGAGCCTGGGACTGAAGATACTCAATCCACCATATCAAGAGGAGGTGCAGTGAGATGTCAGACCTCAAGAACCAGAAAAAAATTGCAGCAAGTGTGTTGAAAGTCGGGGTGAACCGGATCTGGTTCAATCCTGAAGCAGCGGGTGACATTGCTAATGCTATCACACGTGAAGATATAAGAGGACTTATTTCCAGCGGCGCTGTAAAAGCCAGACCTGTAAAAGGTGTATCCAGGGGACGTGCCCGGAAGGTGGATATTAAAAGGGCATACGGACACCGCAAAGGTCACGGTTCAAGAAGTGGCGCCAAAGGCGCACGTAATCCCAGAAAAGAGCAATGGATCACGAAGATACGTGCCCTGAGGAAAAAGTTACGTGAACTGAAAAGTGACGGCACGCTGAACAAATCGGCTTACTGTACCATGCGCCGTAAGGCAAAAGGTGGCGTGTACAGGAACGTGGCACACATGGAAGCGCATATTGAATCCATTGAACATAAGGAGACGTGATGATACATGGCAACAGGACCTAGATACAAAGTAGCATTCAGACGAAGAAGAGAAGGGAGGACTGATTATCATCAGCGGCTCAAATTGTTGGTGTCCAAACAGGCCAGGGTAGTAGCACGCAGGAGCTTGAAACATATGAAGCTCCAGCTGGTCGTACCAAAACCTGAAGGTGACCGGACGTTGGTTCATGCCGATTCTACCGAACTCGGTAGTTATGGTTATACCGGTCCCACAGGAAATACTCCATCAGCATACCTTACAGGTCTGCTTTTCGGTTATAAGGCCCGGAAGGCCGGATATGAGAACGCAGTGCTGGATATGGGACTTCAGGTTTCATCAAAGGGCAACCGGATATATGCTGCCCTGAAAGGCATTGTGGATTCTGGTCTGGATGTACCCTACAATCCCGAGATATTTCCTGGCGAGCCCAGATTGAGAGGCGAAGAGATAAAGGAATATACCGGGACTGATATCCCTGCCATGTTCGATGAGACCCTGGCAAAGATCAAAAGTGAATTCGGGGAGGATTAAACAATGGCATATGGTTATGAAACAGAATGGATTCCCAGGACAAGACTGGGAACACTGGTCAAAGAAGGCCA
>JAMJFV010000323.1 GCA_023544495.1 ANME-2 cluster archaeon | reverse complement strand
CATCGTTTGCAACCTTGATCTTTATTTCTCCTGCAATGTCGATTATTGTGTCCTTTGTCAATGAGAAAGCATCCTCATTTTTCATCACAATGCTAGAACCAGCAGGTCCGCCTTTGAGTTTACCCATCTTTTCATCTGATTTTATTTCTTTGACAGAATCTGAGATCTGCCAGACACCTTTGATAACTGCAAGGCTGTCTACCTGACCCTGGAATACCTGATCAACATAGAGTTTCAATGTTGTTATATCCTGCTCGCCACCTACGGTCTGCTCATATACCCATACTTTCTCATCTGCGCCCGCTGTGTTGTTTACAGTAGAAATGATCTTGTCGGCAACATATACGCCATCTTTTGTAAGCTCTAACCAGACCTTCTCACCATTTATATCAATCTGCTGTGCAGTTACTGCATAACCTTCACCAAGCTCATATGCCTGTCCGGTTCGGATTGTGTGGGAGGCCTTATCATCAACTAACAATTTTGACAATTTAGCTGGATCCATTGTCTTTATTGGAACGTATTCCTCTGCGAGGAATCCAATCTTTTCGAAATCTGGGTCTGCAGCTGTTGCTACATTGGTAGATCTGAAATTGACAGTCTTAATTGTTGCAGTATACACAAGTTGATCAGCTAAAACTGATCTATTATCAGCAGCTTCCACAGTGAGACTGAGGGTCTCGTATTGTTGGTTGTCATCTAAATCATAGAAGAAGCCTGCGAATGTGTCTGCTGTCCATATATCAGGGCCAGCGGAGCCATTTGGTTCAACCGATGTGCCACGTATCTCATATGTACCTGGTGCAGTGTAGGTCTTCATCAAATAGAATCTTAATGTACTATCGTCTGCAACCTTGAATGCAAGGTTAGAACCAACTGAAACATCACTGTTTCGTGACAATGAGAACGAAGCATCATTCTTCATTGTAATAACATCATTGGTAGCTCCGCCTTTGAGCTTACCTACAACATCATCTGTTTTTAATTCCTTGGCGGAATCTGAGATCTGCCAGACACCTTTGATAACTGCAAGGCTGTCTACCTGACCCTGGAATACCTGATCAACATAGAGTTTCAATGTTGTTATATCCTGCTCGCCACCTACGGTCTGCTCATATACCCATACTTTCTCATCTGCGCCCGCTGTGTTGTTTACAGTAGAAATGATCTTGTCGGCAACATATACGCCATCTTTTGTAAGCTCTAACCAGACCTTCTCACCATTAACATCAATCTGCTGTGCAGTTAATGCATAACCTTCACCAAGCTCATATGCTTGTCCGGTTCGGATTGTGTGGGAGGCCTTATCGTCAACTAACAATTTTGACAATTTAGATGCATCGTTTGTCTTAATTGGAACGTATTCCTCTGCGAGGTATCCAATCATCTCGAAATCTGGATCTGCAGCTGTTGCTACATTAGTAGATTTGAAATCTATGTTTTTCATGATAGTTGATTTATATACCAAAGCATCGATATTAACAGTATTACCACCAGTGACAGCAATTGTTATCGTCTCTGTGCCTAGGTTTTTATCAAAATTATAGTAGAAACCAGCGAAATTGCTTGTGTTAATTTCCGGTAAAATTATATCGGTCATAACAGGACCTCTGATTTCAACCTTGTCCACTGTTACTGCGCTTGCTGGAATGACTGATACAAAAACAGTCAAGACCATCAATGCAGC
>JAMJFV010000322.1 GCA_023544495.1 ANME-2 cluster archaeon | reverse complement strand
GAAGTGATAAGTATTTTCATGTGAGTTCCCTGTTCTCTTTTCTATCCCCCGTTGCCGTGCTGACCAACACCTCTTCCAATTGTCCCACTATCTTTGACCAATCGTAATTCTTTTCCACAAACTGCCTGCCTTGCGCACCCAACCTTTTTCTAAGCCCTTCGTCTTCATACAGTGTCAGTATCTTTTCCTTCAGTTCGTCCCTGCCAGAAGCATAGAGTACTCTCTCGCCTGCAACACCGTGTATCCCCTGCAATCTGGTTGAAAGTACCGGTTTCCCACATGCCATATACTCGAATAACTTCAAAGGAACTGCCATCTCAGAAATTGCGCCCTCCCTGAAAGGCATAATACAGACATCCATGGCCGAAATATACTTTGGCACTTCAGAATATGGTACCATACCGGTAAATATCACCTTCTTCTCAACCCCATACCTTTTTGCCAGTCCCACGTTCTCCCCGAACCTGCCCTCTTTCCCCACAATAACCAGTTTGACGTCATCATTCAAATCCTTCAACACAGAAAAGACCGGCTCAAGGTCTATCCATTCCCTCAGCACCCCCACATAACCAATAATAAAACCATCAAGACCACATTCTTCCCTCATGCCCATACCATGATCCCTGAAAAGACCGGTATCCACCCCATTTGAGATTATATCTGATTTACCTACAGGGATATCATAAGCCGTTCTCAGTGCCTCAGTGGTCAGGGTGATCCTCTCTGAGATACTAATATTCTTTTTTAGCATCATATCTCCAAAAAAACCGCCCACAGGTCTAAGGATTCCGGGGATTTGTGGGGAATTTCTTACCATTGCACCCAGGTCATCAGCAATATCATATACGGTTTTCAGTTTTCCGGCCGCAAAATAACCAGATACTAAAGTACTATAATTCAAATGAACGTCAAAATCATTTTTTTCCACAATTTCATTTACTTTCTTTTTTGACAATACTTCCTGAAGAACAGGACTCACTTTTTTATCAGTTAAATGGCAATAATCTATCCTGTCAAAAATATCATCAAAATCCCTTGAATACAATTCCAGGTCGTCCTGCCCACCTTTCCACCAGTCATTTATGCTTAGAACAGTTACTTCATGATCTTTCGAAAGATGCCTGACAAATTGGTGGGGCCTGTTATGCTGGGATTTTTTCAAATCAACTATAGATGTCACCAGTAATTTCATATATGACGCTCCAGTATTCTAATTATCTTTTCTCCTGCCCTGCCATCCCCAAACGGATTAGCCCAATTTTGTCTGGCTTTTACCATGTGCCTGACAGAATCCAGAATCTTTCCAGGAGATGTCCCTGCAATGATATTGGAACCTGCTTCAATGGTTTCTGGTCTCTCAGTATTATCCCTCAATGAAACACACGGGACATTCAGGATACATGTCTCCTCCTGCACACCACCGGAATCTGTGAGAACCACTCTGGCATTACTTTCAAGTTGAAGGAAACCTGGATAGTCCAGCGGGTCGATCAATTCAATAGTATTTATCTCAATGTCGAATTCTTCCATCCTTTTTTTTGCTCTTGGATGAATTGGGTATAGTACAGGCAACCCCAACTCTTCACCAACACGTTCCAGTGCCTTAATAATTCCCTCAAATGTCTTTTTTTCATCCACATTTTCCTGTCTGTGTACCGTTGCAAGGAAATATTCTCCCGCTGTAAGATGGAGGTCTTT
>JAMJFV010000321.1 GCA_023544495.1 ANME-2 cluster archaeon | reverse complement strand
ACGCCATCATTGTCGTTCGGGGTAGTCATCTCCATGGGCGTCGTTGGTTTCTCGGTAGTCCAATCCATTGCGACCACGCCATCATTGTCGTTCGGGGTAGTCATCTCCATGGGCGTCGTTGGTTTCTCGGGAGTCCGATGCATGTCGATGCTGACTGGTGTCTTGTTCTCGACGGGATCAAGGACTCGAGTGTTGACGACTTTTGCTTCTGAAGGTGTATCTTTTACGATAATGAGGCGTTGAATGGGTTTGCTCGTCGATGTGGAACTTTTTCGGTGGATCGATCTGGGACGGCGAGGACGGTGTCGAGCTCGTTGTGGCGAGGTGTCACGGTGGAAATCGCCAGAGTTCTGGAGTGTAGACTTTTTGGTTGCACAGGTGCTTACGTTCACTCTAGTCGAGCTTGATGTCTCATTGGTAGACTTCATGAAAGACTTTCGAGCTGACGAAGGATGCTCGTCCTTCTCAGCATCGCCAAAAGAGGCCGAGTCCTCGGAGAGACGATGAAAGCGAAGGTAGGTGAGGTACGCTGCGATATAGGCAGCAGCAGCAGAAATAATCTGAATCATGATGAATAAATCTCTTCTTTGCTATATTTCTGTACGTATTTGTAGCAGTGTGGCGTGGACGCTCGTGGTGGAGCGCTAGAAAAGCGAGATTTGTGAGAGGGCTCGCCGATCCATGGGTGCCCGGGTCTCCCCCCTCCAGCCCTAGCCCCACTAGGGTTTCACATTCGCGCGGCATCCACCGGGGCCGGCCGAGCAGCCGAACCTTCCGGGAATCCTAGGAGTGGCAACATAACATAAACAGTCCCTTTTTGTATACATCATGAACTTTTTTACCATAGATACGAGTACGCTACGTAAGCTTTCATCTGACTTTGACTTTTCCTTGCAATCTGCGTCGAACGAGGGACGACGAACGAGGAACGACGAACGACCGACGACTGACGAACGTCGGACGAGGAACGACGAACGAGGAACGATGAAATCCATCACGAATCATGTCCATCTCGACGATCCGAGTCGTTGCCAACGGGTCTTGGTCTTGACCTCGCAGTCGAAACCTTTCTCGAGTAGTTATAGGTAAACTACTGACTCGATGGGTGCTATTGTACTGGGTTCGGCTGGGTTCATCTGTCCTGTACGGTACTGGGTGACAGCTAGCTTCTTACGATTGGCAGGTCGAAAGACAAGCTTCTTGGTAAACATGCATTCACAAAAATCACGGACGCGCTCGACATTCATTCAAATATGAGTTCTCTTAGGTTAGTCTTGAATGGCCATATTCAGGAGTCCGTGAAAAGAAGACTTATTCTTCGATATGCCGATATCCCCCCGTAATCCAACGGTATATTTATTGTATGTTCTGATTATTGTCAAAGCTTGCGGGGGTGACAAGATGTGCGAGATAATGCTTTACTGTAATATTTTTCGGGGGCTCTTTCAAGGATTGTTAAACGCACACGGGAAAGTATGTTTCAGAAGACTTCCATGTGCATTCACGGAACACCGTTGGCCACTTCACGCATGGGTAACGCACATCGCACATTCCTCCGTTCCCTTTCGGTAGGATATACCAGTGAAAGCGCAGCGAAAATACATACATTCATGGCTAACACACACAACAAGGCGACCGGCGGCATGAGATGCTCTGAGTATGTCTAAGCGGTCAACCTGGCACATTGCGTTGCGTTTGTACACTGTCGGGTCCGTCGAGAATGCACGTGGGATGGCTTTCATTGCG
>JAMJFV010000320.1 GCA_023544495.1 ANME-2 cluster archaeon | reverse complement strand
ATATTTACTGTCGTCCTGACACCTGAAACAGCATCACCAAAACTGCGAGATGGGATTATAAAGCCAGTTCCTGCAGCTTGACCGCTCGTAGTTGCGTCATCCAGTACTACATATCTATTTGTGGCCACCAATATCTTAGAAGGACCTGTAAACACAGTGGTAGTAACCAGGTTACTGGTGTCCGAAGCACTTCCTGTGGCTGTGACCGACTGCTGATGAGAACCAGTAGCATCCGAAGATGCGGTCACGGTCATGGTCTTAACAGACTGTTGTCCCGGATTTAGCATTCCAGTCGTAGTAGAATTAAGTGAATAGGAAAAATCGGTAGTATTGCCATTAGTAAGGGAAAGAGTATAAGAGTCGGCTACATTTCCGGTGTTCTGAACCGTAACAGTATTTTGCACCTGACTCCCGGGTGCTACATTCTGGGAAGATGGAGTTAAAGTTACACTAACAGATGGTGCTGGTGCCTGCACTGTTGTTGTGACTGTTGCTGAATCGGAATAATTTATAGGGTCTTCTACTGAAGTGGCAGTGATTGTTGTAATGTCGCTTGTACCGACAGATGCACCGCCTTTTGCCGTAACGGTCAATGTTGTCTGAGCACTTCCACCAGACGCTACTGAAAGTGTAGATGCTCCAAGCGTAGATGTCTGGAAGTCCGCCGTATTGGAATCCGATACATTAAGAGAGTAATTACCAGCAGTGTTACCGCTGTTATTAACGATGATATCATAAACAAAATTACCACCTGCTACCACACCTGCAGATGTTGGGGATGGAGTTACAGTAACATTATATGTAGATGTGGTAACAGCTGGGGTTTCCTCCACAAAGAAATCCATAGTGGTTCCCGTTTGTCCCGCATTACCATATAATCGCCAACTCGTACCGCCGTTATCAACAATTATTTGCATGCCCAGTTTGTTTCCCGCTGGAATAGTTCCGGAAATCGAACTTAAATCAAAGGTTAGTGTGGCATCATTAGTTGTTGATGAACCGTATAATGGTCCAGCTGTCCCAAGTACTACTTCACCACTATCAGAAAAATCAATAATTCTAACATAGAATGCGGGTACACTGGATGACCCTCTTACACGAAATGTACTGGTTATTCCTGTGATCAAAGTATCCTGTGAATACGCCGTCTGATTAACTAATGTCAGAACAGGGTTCATAGAACCGGTATTATAATTCCTCCATCTGGTTCTGGTGGAACCTTCATTGTCTGAAGTTGATAATAGGGTATAATAGCGTTGATCGGTTTCATAGGTTGATCCGGCAGCTACATTTGTATTTATCGATGCACTGATGGCAGTACCTGAATCAGAATCATAATATAAGTGAGTTGTTGCCGCACTCGCCCCCCCTGCGAACAGCATCATAACAAGCATGGCGACAGCCAGGATCATCCCGGCCCTGGGTATAAAACTGCAGGCTTCGCTAAGTGGATTTCGCCACCGTCCGGTATCAGGTGCATGGCAGTGGTATTTCTTATGTGATGAAAATGTTATCAGAAACCTTATTTTAAGATCGTTCTGCCGGATATTTCCAAATCGGTCATTGCTTTTGTTGTGGTCATCTTTAATCCAATCCATTTTTCCACCTTATATTTCTTAGATGTTTTACGTTGTGAAATCTTTTGTATTTAAAAGTATCTAAATAATTATATAATTGTAATGATGATACTTATAATTGTTATAATGATGATGTTGTCTACTATATTACACCTTCAATTGTAGCCAAATCACTGTGGAGACCATT
>JAMJFV010000031.1 GCA_023544495.1 ANME-2 cluster archaeon | reverse complement strand
CTTCAAGCAGGCACCGGCGCGTGATCAATCCCGTGACAGCTTCCTTTTCGTTTAAAACAGGAAGTCCACCGAGATTTCTATCAAGCATCAGGGCAACCGCTTCTTTCACCATCATATGTAATTGGGCAGAAACAACTCCTCTGCTCATAATATCTTCAACCAGCAGGTTCTTTATCCTGTTATCCTGTCTGCTACCTTCTACAAGGTCCCGGAAAGCCCGCAAACCGTTAGCGATATCGTGTTCGGTGATAATACCTACAAGTTCCCCGTTCTCGAGTACAGGCAGTCTTCCGATATCGTTATCAAGCATTAGTCTCCTGGCATGGATCACTCGTTCTTCGGGTCCGATCGTAATTGGGTGGCGCATGACATCACGCACCATTGAGTTATTAAAAGGATACTTTTCTATAACCTCCTGGGGTGTTACCCAGCCCATTACTTCATTGTTATCAATAACCAGCAATATCCCGTCGTTCTTGACCATAAGAACCACACCATCGTTCACTGACATATCAGGCAACACCTTGCTGAACTTATCAGTGGCCGCCGTGGCAACATGCATCGCCGAAGCAGGAAGGTTTGCTTTTTTTCTTGTCCCGAGTTGTTTTGTAATGGAACGCATGGTCACTATACCCTGTATCTGGTTATTGTGCATAACAAGAAGTCTTCTGGTATCATGTTTATCCATTATATCAAGTGCATGCGATAGCTTGTCTGATTTATCAATTGTAACTGGTTCTTTCATTATTTCTTTTAGCTGCATCTTCATCACCTTTAGCGTTCAATGATTGCCTGAATAATGTTCCTTGCATTAACGATCCCTATAATCTCATCATTCACGATTGGTATTCCGTTGATACGTTTGTCAACCATGATCCTGGCAGCTTCCACAGCGGTGCTTTTCTCACTGAGGGTAAAAATCGGGCAGGACATAATATCTTCAGCCACCATGGACACTTCCTTTACAGACCTGAATATCTTTTCACCGCCATCCCTGTTCTTACGTGCCATCTTGACATCTTTTGACGGTAATCCACCTTCTTGATTCAACATCCTGCCGAGGGCCAGGTTCGTATGAGTAATTATCCCAACGGGATCGTTCTTATCATCTACTACAATAACTCTCTCAACTTCATTACTTTTCATCTCATGGATGACATGACTGATACTATGGTGTCTGTGAACAGTAATGAAATAATCCTCCATGATATCTTTCACATTGGCAGGGTCTTCACTGTTGGAGTAGTACCGTATCAGATCCAGTTTCGTAAGTATCCCCACCATGCCTGGATCTGATTCACTCTTTACCACAGGCATTCCACTTATCTCATTCTCAATAAGATTCTCTGCTGCCTGCTTTAGTGTGGCATCAGGATAAATGGTGACCGGGTCTGGTGTCATTACAATTTGAACAGGAATATTGTCAATAGGGCGCCGGCGCCATTTTGGTTCTGCCTGGTCCAGACGATGTGTCAGGTCGGTCTTGGTCACAACTCCTATGGGTATCATTTCAGCAGATCTTGATGTTGATACTTCAAGCTGCGGTTTTTTAACAATTACGAGCCTGCTGATAGCATGTTTCATCATCAGGTTCCGTGCATACGATACTGGTTCATCTGCTTCGATTACGTAGACCGATGTGCTCATTATATCCTTCACCTTCATCTTGATACCTCCTTTGGCATTCAATTAATCTGCAAGTGCCCTGACAATATCCCGTTCAGTTATGATACCGCATAACTCACCATCATCTATTACAGGCAGTGCCCCCACTTTTTTATCCAGCATTATACCGGCAATTTTTCCAATATCTTCATTTGAACTGGTCCATACAATATCACGCATTATCATACCTTTTATCGGTACATTAAACGCACCAACCACATTCTCTGTACTGGGCTTGTGAAAAATATCACCGGAACCAAGGTATCTCATAATATCTGAAGCTGTTATAATACCTATAAGCACATTTTCTTTAACCACAGGTATCCTTCTGAATCCTTTTTTGATCATGGTCCGGGTGGCTTCACGCACAGGCATGTCAGGTCCTGCAGTGACCACATTTTCACTCATATATTCCTTTACCCGTTTTAATGTAGTGACATTGGCAATTGTTCTGACAAAGTCTCTCTCTGAGAGAATTGCAGCTACCTTATTATCTCCATCTACCACAGGAAAGCCGCCAATATTTTGCTCTATCATAGTGACAAGGGCCTGGGAAATGGTATCATTTATGTTCATACTGATCACATCTTCCCTCATGATCTCCCTCACATTCTCATTGATGGCAGCAGCAAGGTTGCCATTATATCTGTTCTTCACCAGGTTGTGTCGAAGACCTCCACCTAAAAAATCAACGATATCCAGACTTGTGACGATACCCACCAGTCGGTTTGTGCCTGCATCTGTTATTGGGACCCGCCTGAATCCATGATGCAACATAGTTTTAGCTGTGGTCATAATGTTTGCAGTGGGAGGTAAGGTGATGACGTTTTTTGAGGCTAAGGCCATGATATCGCCTACATGGTCCGTCAACCTTGATTTGAAATTAACTGCTCCCCTGTCCATAACACCAGAACTGTCCAATCCTCTGATTTCAGGCTTACTACTGTTGTGTCTTTTCATAATTCCACCGAATTGTTCGTAACCAAATGTTTGAATTTCATTAAAAGAACATTTTCACTAATTATTACTTCATATTTAAATCATATGCTGATTTTATCTTTCGAAAACTATTTTGATTATCAATTCTCCTGAAGTACACAATAAACCTTTATTCGGTTGGGGTTCATTTTATTGTATCAACACATGCCTTTACGACATCATATCTGTTGATTATACCAACCAGTTTATCGCGGTTTGTGACACACAGGCGCCCAACATCCAGTTTTGACATCATTTCAATGGCGTCTTTAATTGATGCTTCTGGATCGATGGTAAAAGCTGGCGTGCTCATGATACGTGAAACCCTGGATGAGGTCCCCATTCTGCTCCCGTGCTCATCTTCCCTTTCTATCCTTATACCTCCGGATTTGATAATATCATGCCTTGTGATCATACCCACTACCTTATTATGATCGTCTAATACAGGGTACCCTGAATATCCTTTCTCGATCATGTTTGTCCAGACCTTTGCCAAAGGGTCGTTGCTTGAGCAGGTATGGACCTTGTGCGTCATAAGTTCCTTCACCTGTCGATAAGGTACATCTGAAAGGTTCAGGTTCTTGAATATATCAGCAACGGTTATGGCACCAAAAAGTTTTCTATCTTCGGCTGACTCAAGCACAGGCGCTAAGCTTATCCTTAATCGTATCATGATTGCCGCAGCCTGCTTAATATCCATATCAGTGGTTATGATCGGGATTTGCGTAACATATCCATTTACTGTGACATTTGATTTTGTCGAGGTAATATTGAGTATGTCCTGTTCAGATATTATTCCCTGCACTGTTTTACTGTCATCCACGACAATCACTGTCGTATGGTGATCACGCATCAACTGGCGGGCATGAGTGACGTAGTCATTGATTTCTATTGAAACAGGATGATTATCCATTACTTCCAGAACTTGCATAAGAACACCCCCTTGCTAAGGTTATTCGGTTTCCCTGCACGATTCACACATAAGGGCCCCATTTAAGTAGTCAAGGTTATCATAATATCGACCGCAGTTTTCACATACCCCTCTGCTGATCATTTCAGGAATTTCACCTTCGGCACCAATATTTCTTTCCCTGTGCATGTTGATAAGTTCAGACAGAATATTTCCCATCTCTATGGAGACAGAAACCAGGTCTGTATCAGTTACCAATCCCACAAGTTTCTTGTTTTTAACAACAGGTATCCGCCTGATGTGCATTTTAAGCATCAGATCTTTGGCCTTTTGTACATCTTCATCAGCATCAATTGTGATGAGCGGAGTAGTCATTACGTTTTTAAGGGTAATTGAATCGGGAACAGTGTTCTTTGAGATGATCTTCTTGACCATATCGTGTTCGGTCAATATCCCCACTGGATTGTTGCCCTCCGTAACTATAAGACTGCCAACATCAAGTTCAGCCATCGTTCTTGCGGCATCTGATATTTTGGTATTTATGTCCACAATTATCGGATCACTCGTCATAATATCTTTTATTGGCATACCCGTTTCCATAATGTTTCCTCCCTTTAATAGTTACAATTGAACCGTATCTATTTGATGAGATATAAAGGATTGGATATATCGGTTATTGCTGCTTTTGAATCTAAACCACTGCATATATTCATACATAAATGTATAGTTCGGTACAATCTCTTTTTTTTAACACATCGCGCCCCGATAATTATATCCATTCCGTGAAATATTTTCGGTGTTTTAAAACTCGAAAGATTTATATAGTGAATTGTTAACAGTTAGCATGGCTAATATCCATCTCACAGGAGGAATGCTAATAATGAAAGGTATTAATGGGAAAATATTAATTGTCGTACTGATACTTGCAGCCATAATCGCAGCAGGTTGTGCGGGCTCATCTGAAGAGGTAACGGTACCAGGGTCAATTAAGATCGGACTGGTTGCACCGTTATCGGGTGGTGCTTCTGATGTAGGTAAAGATATGAGACAGGCTGCAATCCTTGCAATTGAGGAGATAAACGCAGATGGTGGCGTTTATGTTTCAGAATATGGTAAGAAAATACCTCTGGAACTGGTGGATGGAGATACCCAGACCTCACCGACCGAAGGTGTAACTGCAGTTGAACGATTGATCACGAACGAGAATGTTGTAGTACTGGTGGGCGGCTTCTCAAGCGGTGTCACACTGGCCAACCAGGTGCCTGCTGCCGGTAAGGTGCCATATATCATAACCGGTGCGTCCAGTTCACAGGTAACAAGAAGAACCGAGGTCGATACCAGTTATTTCTTCCACTATTGCTCTACCACTGATGACTACTCTCAACCCATCCTGCAGTTCTTTGTGGACGAACTCAAACCACTGGTAGCAGCAGACAGGGATCTGAGACTGGCCCTGATATTCCGGGACGATGCATATGGAAAAGGTGTTATTGATTCCAGTGTGGTGTATATTGAGGAGAACAACCTGCCAATTGAATTAGTAGCCCAGCAAAAGTATCCCGTATCTGAAACTGACTTCCATGCATACCTCACCAAGATAGCAGATGCCAAACCAGATGCTGTGTACACGGTTGGTTTTGTGAAGGACACAGCCAGTATCTATATCCAGGGACAGAGGGATGTAGGGCTAAATACGGTTTACATGGCAGTGGAATGTAACGAGGATCCGGCCTTCTATGAACTTCTCGGTAAATGGGGCGACGGCCAGCTCCTTGAGAGCAAGTTCGCACCGTATGCTCCCGAATATACTGAACTGATGGGACCATATAAGGAAGCATATACCGCAAAATGGGGTGTAATGCCTGGTATGATGGGCGCTGATACCTATGACGGCATCTATCTGGCAGCTTTGGCAATTGAGCGTGCAGGTACTCTCGACAGGACCGATGTAAAAGATGCCATCAAACAGACCAACGCATCAGAGATGCTCATTTTGATGGACGGCGGGAACATTGTCTTTGATGAATACAATGAAATTTCACCAAAGATATTCATTGAACAGATGTTCTGGAACGAGGAGACAGAAGAACTCATACCTGTCATTGTCCTGCCCGAAAATCTCAAGAGCCAGGATTTCGTATTGCCCGAAAACTATGAAATAGGTGGATAAATAATCCACCTGTCTTCTTTTTTTAATAGTCTACAATGGCGGAAATCACGACATTATTACAGATATTCATCTGGGGCCTGACCGCAGGATGCATCTATGTGCTTATTGCAGTTGGGCTGAACATGATATTCGGCGTTATGAAAGTGGTGAACTTTGCACATGGTGAGATCATGATGCTGGGTTCGTTTACCAGTTTCTGGTTATATACCTACACAGGACTTAATCCGTATGTTATTCTGTTCATCTCAATGATACTTGTGGGTATTTTTGGGATCATCATAGAGCGTTATGGTTTCAGGAAGGTACTGGGTACAGGAAAACTGAACGAGATATTCTTAAGCCTGGGATTGATTTATATTCTTCAGAATGCTGCCGTGAAATTATGGACCGATGACATCAGAAAGATTGACAGTCCATTCAGTTCAATGACCCTGGATATGGGAGTGTTGAACATACCGTATGACCGGCTTATTGCTATTGCCTTTACTGCACTTGTCCTCATTTGCCTGTATCTGTTCCTTATAAAGACCGATGTAGGCCGGGCGCTTAGAGCTACGAGCCAGAACCATGAAGCAGCCATGTTGATGGGTGTGAATGTCAACCATATGTATATGTTGAGTTTCGGTATCGGTGCTGCCCTTGCAGCAGCAGCGGGCACTGTTACCGGAATTCTGTCTCCCTTCAATCCGTATATGGGTACTATACCCGGTATCATGGCTTTCATCGTTATCATTATTGGCGGTCTCGGCAGCATACCGGGTGCTATCATTGCAGGACTGATGCTTGGATTGGTACAGAATTTCACGATATTCTATTTCGGTGGAGCATGGAAAGAAGCAGTGGCATTTGTACTCCTGATCATCGTGCTGGCAATAAAACCGACCGGCCTTTTCGGAGGAGAACGCTGAGATGACCGGTACACAACACATTCGTACATATGCCATGTACCTTGCATACCTATTCATGGTAGTGATCGGACTGGCACTACCCATGGCGATAACCGATGATTTCTTTAACAGGGTCATGGTTCTCACTTTTTTCTTCATTATGTTCTCAACAAGCTGGAACCTGCTGGCATATTCCGGACAGGCATCCCTGGGACATGCAGCTTTCCTTGGGATTGGTGGCTTTGCTTCTACGATCCTTATCATAAACGGTGCCTCATCCATAATCGGCGTGCTGGTTGGCGCACTGGCTTCATCGCTAGTGGGTCTGTTCCTGGGGATACTCTGTGTCAGGTTAAAAGAATGGTTCCTGGGACTTGTCACATTTGGATTTGCTATAATAATGGCCGCAATTGTTAATGAGTCATCGGTATTTATCGAGTCTCTGAACGGTTTGCTTGGTGCCACAGGACTATCCGGCAACCTGGACCCGCATATGCTCGGCGGTAGCCTGGGGATCTATTCGCCGAATATTGTACCACGAGCTCACTATTATTATCTGTTCTTCTTTGCAATGGTGGGAACAATACTGGCGTCCCATGTAATAATCAGGTCAAAGATAGGCTTCGCTTTTGCAGCTATAAGGGAGAACCAGGCAGAGGCCGGGATGATGGGTGTGGATATCACACGCTACAAACTGATAGCGTTCATGATCAGTACCTTTATGGCAGGATTTGCAGGAGCATTGTTCGCTCCTTATAACTATTTCATCAATCCGGAAATATTCAGCATACACAATTCATTTATGCCGATCATCATGACTATTAGCGGAGGGATCGGTACTATCGGAGGTCCCATCATAGGTGCACTGGTCATAAACCTGGTATGGGAACAGATGGGACTGTGGGGTATGAGCATTGACCGCCTGCTGATCCTGGGATTCATTCTGGTACTTGAGATACTGTTCCTACCAAGAGGCCTGATGCCGTTGATAGGAAAATTACTCAATAAAGTATCGGGCATCACATCCCGAGATATGCCTCTTTGACATGGTTATTGTCAAGCAGTTCCCTGCTTGCCCCTTCAAGGGTGATGCGACCCGTTTCAAGTACATATCCCCGGTTTGAAGCTTCCAGAGCGTGGTGGATGTTCTGTTCCACCAGCAATACGGTCACTCCCTGACTGTTCAGTGTCTTGATGATCTCGAACACTTTGTTGACCATTATGGGTGCCAGCCCCAGGGACGGTTCATCCAGTATCAGCAATTTAGGACGCGACATCAGGCCTCGTGCAATGGCCAGCATCTGCTGTTCGCCGCCGCTCAATGTACCTGCAGATTGTTTCTGTCGTTCTTCTAACCTTGGGAACAGGCTGAACACCCATTCCAGGGTTTCTTCCCTGGTATCTGATGTATATGCTCCCATCTGCAGATTTTCCATGATGGTCATTCTGGGGAACAGTTCCCTTCCTTCCGGTACCAGGGCGATCCCATCCTTTACAATGTGGTGTGTGGGTGCCTGGTGGATAGGGTTTCCATTGAATTCGATCGTTCCTGAGATGGGTTTTAGGAGTCCCATCAGGGTCTTGACAATAGTGGTTTTGCCTGCACCGTTGGGACCGATAATGGTAATTATCTCCCCTTCGTTGATATGGAAATTCACATCCCACAGGATCCTAACCGAACCATAGAATACGTTGATATTTTCAACATTGAGCATTCCTTAACCTCTAAAATATGTACTTCTCACCCAGATATGATTCAATTACGGTCTCGTTATTTGCAATCTCTTCAGGTGTACCGTCGGCTATCTTTTTTCCGTAATCCAGCACGACTATGCGGTCAGATACTCCCATGATCACGCGCATTATATGTTCAACCATCAGGACAGAGGTGCCATTGTCGCGCATCTTTTTTATCAGGTCTATGGCCTGGAGGCTTTCCTTCGGGTTGAGACCTGTGGTCACTTCATCCAGCAGGATGAGTCTTGGATTGGTGGACAGGGCGCGAGCCAGTTGTATATATTTGAGTTCCATGAGGTTCAGATGCTTGACTGGCAGGTGTATCTTATCACTGGAAAATCCTATGAACCTGAGCAGTTCGATGGCTTTGTTGCGTGCACCTTTCATGGTGCCGTTGTCCCTGTCGCCGAACAGTGCTCCTACCATTACATTTTCCAGTGCTGTCATTTCAGGGAATGAATGTATCAGTTGAAACGTCTTGGTGATGCCCAGTTTGCACACCTTGAACGGAGGCATTCTGGTAATGTCAATACCGTTGAAAATGATCGAACCGGAATCGGGCCGGTATATCCCGCTTATCAGGTTCAGGAGTGTGGATTTACCTGCGCCGTTGGGTCCTACCAGACCTACTATCTCCCCTTCGCTGACATGGATATCTACATCGGATACAGCCATAAGTCCGCCGAAGTGTTTTGTCAGGTTTTTTGCATGCAGCAGAATAATCACCTGTAATGATTTTAGGATTTTATGGCAGGATATAATATAGACTTTTCCAAAAATTATTCCTGACAATTCTGCCACTTGCCCGTAATTGCAGGTACGCGTATTACAGTGGAATTAATCCTGGAAAAACTTGCTGCTGGCGAGAGCATTGAACAGATCATCGAGGAACACCCACGCCTGAGTGAAGAAAAGATCCGTGCTGCTTAGCTTTTGCATCAGATGCATTGCGGGCGGATGTGGTCTATCCCATTACTGAATGTTAGCACATTTAACCAAATATTTATAACAACAGCAGCAATTTATACAGTCATATGGCAACGGTCACAGTAAAACTATTCGCAAACTTACGAGAACAGGCCGGTAAAGCAAAGATCGAGGCTAACGGTCATGACCTCCGGGAAGTGCTCAAATGGCTCATTGAAAACCATACGGGACTGGGAGAACTCATATTTGACAGTAAGGGTCTCCATCCTTTCATCCATGTAATGGTCAACGGTATCAGTGTTAAAGATAAAGACGGACTGGAAACCATACTCCATGATGGAGATGAGATAGTTTTGTTCCCTCCGGTATCTGGCGGATGAGGAGATCGAATGGGCAGACTGTTCAGGTCACGAATGGATGTGGATATGGCAAAAAAGCTCTTTTTTGGAGCTATCAAGCCAATAAAGCGCAAAGAGAGTGTCCCTCTTGAGACTGCTAATGGTCGTGTGCTATCATCAGATATTGAAGCCGAACACAACGTCCCCCATTACAGGCGAGCTGCTATGGACGGGTATGCACTCAAGGCAGACGATACTCTTGGAGCAACCCCTTCGTCCCCGGTGGTACTTTCGCTGAGCGATGGCGATGTGGAGCCAGGTACCTGCCGCCGAGTGCATACCGGTTCCGCTATCCCCGGAGGTGCTGATGCTGTAGTGATGCTTGAGGATACCAGGATCTTGGGTAGGATGGTGGAGATAATGTCGCAGTTATATCCTGGAAAGCATGTTGGGGACATTGGCGAAGATGTTGCAGCGGGTGAATTGTTACTCCCCTCAGGACATCAGCTGCGCCCCGCCGACCTGGCAGTGCTTGCTTCGGCTGGCATCAGCGATGTGGAGATATACCACAAACCGCTGGTGGCTATCATTCCTACCGGTGAGGAAGTAGTACCCAGGGGTAAACCACTGGAACCCGGACAGGTGTGGGAGACCAACAGCCTGATGACCGCGTGTTATGTACGGCAATACGGGGGATTCCCGCGGATGGATGATATCGTGACCGATGACCCCAAACTCATACGACAGGCATTACAGGACAATTCGGATGCTGACATGATAGTGATAAGCGGTGGTACGTCAGTGGGTGAGCGTGACCATGTACCTGCTGCTGTTGAGGCTCTGGGTGAGGTGCTGGTACACGGCGTGGCCATCAGTCCGGGCAAACCTACGGCCCTGGGTGTGGTGATGGGAAGACCGGTACTCTGCATGCCAGGCTATCCTGTCGCAGGCCTGGTAGCACTACTGGTGTTCGGTATACCTGCAGTACAAAAGTTGGGACACATCCCGTTCAGACCCGAAACCATTGTTCGGTTACCGCTTAAGGAGAAAATAACATCCCGTCAGGGTTACCAGACCTATGTCCGGGTGCGCATAAGGGACAGAGGTGTGGAACCAGTCATGTCATCGGGTGCCGGGATACTCAGTTCCGTAGCCCGTGCTGACGGGTATGTGGTGGTGCCGTCCAACATTGAAGGATATGGGGCAGGTACCCGGGTCGAGGTTATACTGTTCTGAGGAAGAGTAGAATTATGTACTGCAGCGGAACTGGTCATCAATGGAGGCAACCGTTCGGTCAGGGGATACATTGCATGAAAGATAAACTATTAATCCAATACAAAGATGTTATTGTAGTAATTGAGCAGGTCCTGCAAATGAAGTAATGCATACCAATTTTAAAAGGTCACTATCAACATTATGAACATCCAGATAATCAGCGGTACCATCACAATCACAAACCTGTCTGGCTTTCTCAAACAACTGGCAGTTATCGGCAAGCACCATAACATTACTATCCAGGCTTTGAACGCAGACCTGTTAACGGACAGCAGGCATGTAATGTTTGCTGTTGAAAAAGCCATACGGTCATTTGATTCGGGCAGGAACATCTCCAATAGCCTGGGGATGGAGATAATGCTGTATGCAGCCGGATCACGCCAGATCGAGCGGGCAATGAAGCTGGGTTTAAAGGCAGGAAAGAACAGGATCACGGTTGTACTGGTCGGGGAGAACGGTACCGATGAAGCAGCAATCCATGTGTCAGAGGTACTGGATACTATTGACCCCTCTGTACTTCAATATTCAGATATCAGGAAAAAGGAAATACTTGAATTCTATACTATCAGTCCTGCTGAACTTGATGCGGTGGGAGGGAATAAAATACCTGAACTGGTGCTGGAAAGAGTTGCACTGGTAGATGTGGTAAAATAGGGTGATGATGTATCAGGAACCGCGTATAGGAAAACCGGTACGGACCGTGAACCGTTCTTATATAAAAAAATGGAGGAGTGAATACGGATGGAACCGCAACACTCCACATGTTACTTACCCTTCCTGATAACCATCTGAGAGTGTTTTCATGAAAGCTACAAGAGCATTCTCTTCTTCTGGTGTCAGGCCAAGGTCACCCAGCTCTTCTGTATTGACATTCTGTTGAATTTCAGGCGCAGGCCAGCAGTTCATCTTCATTGCATTCTTCTCGGTTGTGAAATTATCAGGACACATGTCTTTCACATCCCGCGTATTATAGAAGTTGACAATACTTTCCAGGCTCTTGAAATACCCATTATGTCCATAGGCTTTCGTGAATTCCTTATCCGGTTTCTTTGCTTCGGGCCGTTTATCAACATTGCGTAAGGTCGGTACTTTGTGCTTACCCATGTTATCAAAAGCCATGTCTGCCCATTCCATCCGTGTCAATAAGAAACCGCCAAGACCAGGATCTACCCAGGCCATACCGTCAGGATTTATAGCAGTTCCATCATCCAGAAATACACTATCCATAAAATAGAATGGATTTTGCGGATTCCTGGGAACGCCCAGGTTGTCATACGTGAAATCTGTGAACAGGGGTGGTTCTCCATTCGTTCCAGTCTGGCTTATGTGGCATTGGCTGCACATTGCTTTCCCTTCGAACAGCTCCAAACCCAATGCTTCCTCATCAGTCAGCATGGCATTTCCTGCAAGATAGGCATCATATTTTGAGGAAAACTGGTTGACTTCACTTGAATTTTCATATGCTGCAATGGAAAGGCCGATCTTATCATATGTACTATCTACTCCTTCCATGCTGCAGTTCAGTGAACCAGGACCCCATACCTCTTCGAAAAGCCCTGCGTATTTTGAAGAAGCCACCTGTTCACACACAGCCTGCTTACTCGGGTTGTTCTGTTCCACCGGATTCAGGAAAGGACCCTGTGCCTGGTCGGCTGCAGGATTTCCAAGATGTTCTCCGGTAGCTCTGCCGTCCCAGAAATTGCCACCTACAAAAAATACTTCGTCCCCCCCCACTTCGGTTTCTTTATGGAAGATCGGGCTCAACGTAGCATAGGCAGCAGTTGGTGGTTTACGGTTTCCAAACCGCTGGGGCACTGCCCCTCTATAAACAGCACCGCGTTTATTGATGCCTGCAATTGGGCCGGTAAATCCTACCTTCGGATCATGACATTCGGCACAAGACATTCTGTCAGGTTCTGAAATTCTATCAAAGAACAAATTCTTTCCAAGCTGCTCTATTGGAATTAATTCCTGTGCAGCTGCAGTTCCTGTAAAGGTGATCAACAACATGATCGCTGCTGCACCTATCCAGATTCTTTTTAATTTCATATATCATACTCCCTTTATGTTCTAAAACAGGTGATCCGGTACATTACGAACCATCATTACTCGGTAAAACAATGGCTCATATGTGCATTACCGTATTCTGTCATAGACCTAAATTAATTTCCTCTCACTCCTAAAAGTCCATGATGAACTCAATTCACAAAAATGCTGTTTTTGAATTAATAGCTTTTGGTGCAAGGGGCGATTGGTTAAATGGCCTGCTTGCAGGATTAATGGCACTCATCCCGGAAGAATTATCTGTGGTTCTGCTGATATTCCTGAGCCTCGGGGCATGGGAAATGTCAAAGAGGCAGGTTTTGACCTGGAGGATTCCAGCTATCGAAACACTCGGGTCGGCGACCGTCTTATGTGTGGATAAAACGGGACCAACGTTCATCTCGACCTGGAGGAGGAGACGAAAATGCCGAGATACATCTGTGAATCGCTGATTTTTTTCACACAAAATTGGATTCGATGCAGACTCATCTGATATCAATACAGAGTTACAATGCCTAATGAAGCTCTTTCTTTTTGATATTCGGAAAGAAACTAAAAATAACGTGCGTTTTTCAAAAAATAGATACAAGCAATATTAAGCTATCCATTCTCTATACGTTCTTTTTTCTTACCAGGATGAACATCACAACGATGGCTGCAAATGTGAACATCGCATTGAACATTGAATTCATCGTGTCCTTATCATCTTCAGTATTCGTTACTGTTGAAGTAACCGTCTCAGTTTGCTCTGTTGTTTCCGTTGAAACTGGCGTTGACGTCTGTGTCACCTTAATAACTTCGATAAAATCTTCTGGATCACCTGGAAAGGTTAAATTATGTATCTCTTCAATATTGGAAAATCCATCTCCATCGGAGTCCAGCCCTTCGATATTTTCAAGGGCTTTAGCCACATTATTTCGGTCAAAGTCCGGATCGTTCCTCAAGGCGGTACCATATGGATTCCAGCTCGCGGGAGGAGTCGTAGAACGCATGCATGTCGCGCATATATCGAGTTTAGTACCCTGATTATCATATTGCGTGGTGAACATCTGTTTGATAGAAGGATTAGCATAAACCTCAACGGTCATCAAAGCCAATGTTATGAATATGACTACTATTAGTTTCTTCTTACTCATAATAAACCCCCTGTTTATTCTGAATTGGGAATTACTCCTTTATTTCTTTATTTCTGATATTATAAAACCCTATTCGATAACATATCTTATTTACCATTTTTTTATCACAGGCTTTTGATACCATGTTATTTTATGAGGAATTGTATAATCATCAAGCTACTGTACGTACTGAATTTTGACGATGGTCATTATTGCATTAAGAGCACAGGTAATTATATCAGATGGAAAAAATATCACTCATAACCATGAGCGGATGGAAAGCATTTAGCAAAGATAAAATGATTACGACCAATACCGGAATTCTTATCCTGGGTCTATTATGGCTGGTATTCTGGCTCGGACCTGCATATTCCACATTTCTCACCGACTCAAGATGGGGACATAACTTCGCTCTTCCTCTAACGTTCATAACCGTTGGAATGGCATATCATTTCAGGATGATATCCTGCCAGCTTGTTGCGGTCATTGCCGTATTCCTCATGGTTCCTGGCCATCTGGCTTTCTGGCCATGGCATATTGCAACATCCATCGCAGCAGCTCTTTTTGTCTCATTACTTATACTGTATGGAATTGAAAGGGGGAGGGAGACCGAGCTGTTGCAGCCCAACCGGCGATTGAGATCATGGTTAAGACTGCACCTCATGACCTTTGCCTACATTGGTCTTGCCCATATACCCCTGACATTCTTTCTCGTAAGATGGGCGAACTTTGAATCTTTTGCAGACTATTTGCCTGTGGAACAAAGTGTACCGATTGCCATCTTCAATGCCATGCTTATTATTCTGGTCCTGCTGGCAATAATGGAACGATTTGTTATGAAAGTCGGTATGTTCGAGGTCGCAAAACTGGGCTTTGTGTGGTCCATGTTAATGATTGTCATCCCTCTGCTTACTGTCAATTTCATCTTTGACTAGCTTGATGGTCTGATCATTTGAAATGTTACCAGACTGAATGAATATCTTACCTTCGAAACCAGATGTACTTGGTAGACATTCCCATCATGTGGATAATTCCATTTTTCAGGACTTGCCACTAATCATGATTTCCAGTTATTCTCATAAATGGACAGATTAACCGGACACGCAGTGTCATTTCTTTGTAAGTTCTTCCAGTACATCTTCGGGCAGGGCTTTAGCAAGGTTGATTTTGGTCACGCACCTGGTAGGGATACCCCTTTTCTTTGCCTCTTCCCGCAGTGCTTTAACATCGATATTCTTTACCATCTCTTCAAAGTCCATAATATGAACACCTCCACTATACACTATGTTCATTTGATCCGATATCTAATCAATGTTACCATTCTTCAGGTCAGCCTTGGTAAAGCCGAACTGGCCGTTAATACTCACCCTTTCAGGTAATCTTCCAAGTGCAGCTCCCAATAACAGCTCGCCCAGCTTCTCATCCATTACCTTCTCGATACCGATAATAGAAGTGGTCGGCCTGGGATTGACATCTATGATCCATGGCTCATCAGCCAGCACGATATCGATACCCACATACCCCTTACAGCCCAGCACCCTGGCCGCATGTCCGGCAACCTCGAATATCTCATCATTCCTGCCGCAGTTTACCCCCACAGTGCCCCCGTCATACATTATGTCATTCCCTATCGTGATATGCTGTTTGTTTACGGTCAGAGGGAGGACAGTATTTCCAACAACTATGCTGGCGCTCAGATGCTGGCCCCTGATAAACCTGGTCGCAACAAAGCCATCCGGTATCATGGTGGCACAGGAATACCTGGTCAGGGTGGTATCTTCCGAGGCACAACCCCACCGAGGTTTGAGCACCAGCCTGTCCCCCAGTAAA
>JAMJFV010000319.1 GCA_023544495.1 ANME-2 cluster archaeon | reverse complement strand
AATTTTTCAGGATAAAGAATTGTTCCATAGGTGTTGTGTTTTCATAGGGAACTTGCCTTCCAAAAGTAGCCCCGGTCTTTTCATCTGCGAGCTTGTCTACAAGATTCCCGAGCCAGTGTTCGTTCGCAGGAATAGCGTCTGCAGAAAGGTAAACAAGATAATCGCCAGATGCATATCCAGATGCCAGGTTCCTGGTTTTGCCATGGCCGAATTCAGCCGGAGGTATAGTATATAACTTCACATTGAACTGTGATATGACCTGTAGTGTATCGTCTTGAGAACCTGAATCTACCAGGATCACTTCATATCTAACATCGACCTGTTGAGAATGTATCTGTTTCAAAACATCTCCTATGGTACGACCATTGTTTTTGGTCAGGATGATTATTGATATCTCTGGCTGTATATTTTCCATAATGTAATCAAAGATCGCTCAATTTATAAGTTACAACTGGTAATTCTCATTTTTTGTCAATGTCAAGTAATAAAATACTCATCAATATGGAAGAAAATATCATTAAAATCCCTATCGCAGCAAAATCCATTGCCATTATAGCTGTTTCAACTTCTGACAATGATCCATATCCTGATTCCATCCAGATAAGTATCACCTTAATACCAAAAAACATCCCGATTCCAAGAAGGACAGTCCCGGTAATAATTTCTTTTTCCAGTGAGTGGTAATTCAATAGTTTTCTAATAAATGTATCGTTATTCCTGGATATTCCATGCACGGCACTATAAGCTTTCAGGTATACGGCCGTACTGATTATATTGCTTCCAATGATAAGGAGAAAACTGGCCAGGATGAATGAATGTAACCGTGTTGTTACAACATCTTCTCCTGTTATTATTATTAAAATGGTCAAAAAAAAACCAAGAAGGAACACAAAGAGACCCGGAATGAACAAAAAAGGAATCGGTTTGTAGAGCATTATGAACCTGAGGTGTCTCCATCCATCCTCAAAAGAACGAAGTTTGGATGGTGCTTCTCTCGTATAATAGGTAATGGGTATTTCTTTTATCCTGAGACCTTTGTCGGCAGCTTCGATAACCATTTCAGAAGCAAATTCCATTCCACCGGTTTTAAGCTTCATCGTATCCAGTGCTTCCCGGGTAAATGCCCGCATCCCGCAATGAGAATCAGAAATACGGGTCTTGAAGCTGAAATTCAGGACCTTTGTCAATAAAGGATTTCCAATGTACTGGTGAAGCACAGGCATAGCTCCCTTTTCAATGTTCTTCAACCGGTTTCCGATCACGAAATCGGCTTCATTGTTCATTAAGGGATCGAGGAATCTGGGAAATTCAAGAAAATCATAGGTATTATCCCCGTCCGCCATGGCAATATAGTCCCCCCTTGCATGCGAAAAACCAGCCAGATAGGCATTCCCGTACCCTTTCACAGAATTGATGACAACAGCACCCATGGAACGTGCGATCTCAGCTGTTGAGTCCGTGGAATTGTCAACGACGATTATTTCACCCTTTACCCCATATCCTTTAAGGACGGTCAATGCTTTTTCGATACAAATCCCGATAGTTTTTTCCTCGTTCATTGTAGGTATGACTATGGATATGCCGGGCATGAACTAATATATAAAAATATAGGCATATAACAATACCGGATTTGACCATATCCAAAACAGAAGAATTAAGAACTATTCACCGGTATTCTTTGAACTACGTAGAGTGTGATAATTGTAAAGAGGACCTAACATGAACTACAGAAGAGTTATCCCCTGTCTGGATGTAAAGGACGGTCG
>JAMJFV010000318.1 GCA_023544495.1 ANME-2 cluster archaeon | reverse complement strand
AGCATGTAGCGCAGGAAGTAGCCGTCCATGTCGGCAAGTGTGCGCTGGACAGTGCCTGATTCTGTGAATTCAATGTTGTTGAGGGTGTCTTCGTACTGCTCCAGGGTCTGGTATTTGAAGATGTGACTAAATCCATCGTTTGACTGAGGTTTGCTATCTTTCCAGTTATTTGAGTACATTACTTTCTGGATGCGAGGTTTCAAGACGGTGTCGAAGTAGTTGCCCATTTCAACAAGGATGTATTTTCGGTTGCCATCGTCCTTTTTATTTAAATCTAAAATAGCATGTCCTGTAGAACCCGAGCCTGCAAAATAATCTAAAGTGATGTCAGATGTGTCTTTGTTAGTGGAAATTGAGAGGATACGACTAAGTAATTCTAACGGTTTGGGTGTTTCAAATACAGAAAATTTATTAGAAATATGAATAAGATATTTTCTTGCTGAATCTGTGGTTCCCACTTCACCTGCTTTCCAAAGAGTATGAGGTGTTAAACCTTCATTTGATTCGGACAAGAATTTTTTCAATCTAGGTACATTATTACCATCAGTTCCAAACCATATACGATTATCTTCAATTAATTCTTCTAAACGAAGTCTAGTTACTGACCAGCATCTTCCAGGTGGAGGGTCCAATTCTCGACCACTTGGAGTAACAGTAGTATAGAATTGATCAGGAGTGGCATGTCCAGCCTGGGCGTTTAATGATACTGATTGCCACTTACCCCTTGAATCATTATCTGGATTTGAATATCTGTCTAATACTTCTTCTGTTAATGGTAATGGGTTTCTAATCTCCTCAAATGTGCTTTTATTTATAGCAAAGCATAAGATAAAATCATGATTGAACGAAAAAACTCTTCTGTTTTCCCTCGTTGTCCTTTTTTCCCAAATAAAAGTTGCTATATAGTTATCTTGAGTAAATGTGTGATTTAGTAAACAATAAACATTGCGTAATTCATTATCATCAATTTGAAGAAATGTTGGACATTCTTGTTTACATAAGGAGAGTGATTTTGTAATTGAATTCTCCATCATGGATAACCAGGAAGAGTGTTGGTAAGAATCCTTGTAGATGAATTCATCTTCACCTGTATTAAACGGTGGATCAATGTAGATGCATTTCACCTTCTCATGATACTTTTCTTGCATCAGATTAAGTGCCTGCCAGTTCTCACTGTTTACCATAAGCCCGCCAGTAGCTTCATCAAGACCCTCAAAAGACCCCAGCAGTCTGTCTTTGAACTTCTGGTCAAAGAACTTCGTATCCAGCACAAGATATGGGTGCTCCTTCAGATACTCCTCATCAATCCCCTCACTCCCGAAAGAAGTAATACTCTGCTGCTTCTCCTCTCCAATTCCATACAGCGCCCTCCACTCCTCAAGCTGCGCCTCATTCCCAAGAATCTGCCCATAAAGCTCTTCAGGCACATTATCCAGCGTCATGCAGTAGTCCGTCCTCACCACGAACTTCTTCTTCTCAAAGAGCATCTTCTGGAAATCCTCGATCTGCGCCAGAAAATCAATCACCTTCAGGCAGATCGATTTCATCACCCTCACCCGGCTCACATACTGCTCCACACCCACCTCGTGCTCAGTGCCCAGGTCATCCAGGTGGAACACCTCGTTCTTGATGTAGAAATCCAGTTCCCTGGTAAGGAATCCCTTAAGGTCCTTGTGGATGAAATAATCGGTCGTATTCTTCTTCGTGTAGGCCCTCAAATGCTTCTCAAGCACCGTCCTCCCTGTCTTAGCATCCACAACCCTGTTCAATG
>JAMJFV010000317.1 GCA_023544495.1 ANME-2 cluster archaeon | reverse complement strand
GGGGGCAAAGTGGACGAAGTACCATTGAGCATGCTTCTTCCGATATTAATACTGGCTGCACTGACATTCCTGTTAGGACTGCTGGCAATGTATCCCTTGAAAGAAATCATGGCGCCAATGGTACAGATATTATTACCCGGGTAGGTGACAAAAGCATGGAATCAATAATTACAATAAAACCATTGCTCGCAGTGATGATCCCTCTTGTCGCAGCCCTCCTCATAATTCTCTATTCCAAACGTCCCAATATCAGGGAAGGGTGGTCAGTTGGTGCAGGAGTGGTATTATTTTTAGTAGTCCTCTCCATGCTGCCCGATATACTTGCAGGCAGGGTGGTTCAATACACAGTTGTTGAAATGCTTCCTAACCTGCCCATCAAGTTCAAAGTGGACGCATTCGGTGAACTGTTCGGCCTGACCTCATCGTTTTTGTGGATATTCACTACCTTTTATTCCATAGGCTATATGCGTGGCTTAAAGGAACATGCCCAGACCAGATACTTTTTCTGTTTTGCTATTGCTATTGTAGGAGCTATCGGGATTGCTTTTTCAGCCAATCTGTTCACCTTGTTCCTGTTCTATGAAGTACTCACAGTTTCTACATATCCGCTGGTTATACATAATGAAACTCCAGAAGCCATGAGTGGTGGACGGAAATACATGCTTTACCTGATGACTGCCGGTGTATTCTTATTCTTCTCTGTTGCAGCGGTATATTACTTTACAGGCACCACCGATTTTGCATTTAATGGATTTCTGGATGGACATGGAATACCTGTTGTTATGCTAAAAATACTCTTTATCACATTCATGATCGGCTCAGCAAAGGCGGCATTTATGCCTCTCCATTCGTGGCTGCCATCTGCAATGGTGGCACCCACACCCGTTTCAGCCCTTCTCCATGCTGTGGCTGTTGTAAAAGCAGGTGTATTCACTGCCACCAGGGTGATACTCTATGTATTTGGAGTGGATCTGATGGGGGAAACTGGAATCGGTTTGATGATGGCGTATTTTGTATGCTTTACTATTATCGTAGCATCCATCTATGCCCTGACACATGACAACCTTAAGAAGAGGCTTGCCTATTCCACTATTAGCCAGTTGTCCTATATCGTGCTGGGTGTTTCAATGCTGACACCCGACGGTATCACAGGCGGGATGCTCCATATACCGTATCATGCTTTTATGAAGATCACATTGTTCATGTGTGCAGGCGCCATCATCGTGACCGCCAAGATTGAGAATATCAGTGAAATGAACGGAATAGGCAGGAAGATGCCAATAACCATGCTGGCATTTACTGTTGGAGCCCTGGGCATGGCCGGATTCCCGCCAGTAGCTGGTTTTGTGAGTAAATGGTATCTATTGCTGGGTTCTGTTGAAATGAACCAGTTACCTATCCTGCTAGTGCTATTAGCCAGTGCCCTGTTGAATGTCGGCTATTTCTTCCCTGTCATATATGTTGCATTTTTCAAAAAGCCGGAAAAGGAACTGAACTTCGGGGAAGCATCGCCATTCATGCTGGTTCCACTTACACTGACTGCTATAATTTCATTGATCCTGGGAATCTGGCCAGAAGCACCATACCTGTTCCTTGAACTTGTCAATGTGGCAGTTGAAAATGTAACCACTGGAGGGATCTGATATGGGATACCTGGAAGAACCCCGGAATATTAAAAAATTGCGTATTGTTTTCTACCTGAGTTTAGTAGTAGTGGTAATACTTGAGTTCATCCTGATCAAAAGGGAGCATATTGAACTATCCCTTGAACATATTG
>JAMJFV010000316.1 GCA_023544495.1 ANME-2 cluster archaeon | reverse complement strand
TTTATTTCTCCAGATATTCATGAGCAACAAAATATTATTTCTTTTCTCAATAACGAAACTGGAAATATCGACACCTTACTTGATAAAATTTGGCAATCAATTTCAAAGCTCCGCGAATATCGCACAGCCCTCATATCAGCCGCAGTAACCGGGAAGATTGACGTAAGGAATGTTTCATGACACGAAAATTCAAGCCAAAATTTCAAATCACTAACAGGATTGCGTCAGGTCTCACCATAATCGAGCGTGCAAGAGGTTTTCTGGAAGCTGCTGAGCTTTCAAAAGAGTGGATCACTTCCATGGGTGACAGAGCCCTTGTTCTTGAAGCGCACCATACAACACACATTGAAGGAACACAGCTCACCCTGGATCAATCCAGGCGATTACTGGCAGGTGAGAATGTATCAAATGTAGACCCTGATGATGTCAGGGAACTCTTAAACTATCGCAGGGCATTCGATCTTGTTTCGAAATATCTTGACAGCAGCGAACGTATAACCAGAGAATTACTCCTTGAGATCCACAAGAAACTGGTCGAAGGTGTGCGTGGGAGCGCAGCAACGCCAGGTGAATACCGCAATATCCAGAACTATGTTGTAAACTCGGCCACAAGAAAAATCATCTACAAACCCCCGCCACCTGAAGACGTACCCGGGATGATGGAGACTCTTATAGAATGGTTAAATAGCGAAACAGAAACACATCCTGTACTTGTTAGCGGCATTGCCCAGTTCCAGCTTGTGCATATCCACCCCTTCCGGGATGGAAACGGTCGAACATCAAGGTTACTTTCGACACTGTGCCTCTATCGGGCTGGTTACGATTTTAAGAAACTCTTCACCATCAGTGAGTATTATGACCGGAACAGGGATGTATTTTACACGGCTATCCAGGACGTTCGGGAAAATGACATGGATATGACAGGGTGGCTTGAGTACTTCATTGAAGGGCTCTCAACACAGATGCAGGAGATGGTAGAGCGCGGGAAAGGTGCAATTCGCTGTGATTTGATCGTGAAACAATATAGACTGAAAGAAAGACAGGCAAAGGCATTAAGGTTCTTCCTGGAAAATGACGAAATGCACATGCGAGACATGGAGGCATTATGCCCTGAAGTTAACAGGCGAACATTACAACGAGATTTACAGCAAATGGAAGAGCTTGGTATTATTAAACGAAAAGGAGTGGCAAGAAAATCCTATTATGTACTGGAAAAAAAGTACAATGAGGCATAAAAGATATAATATAATCAGTATCGCGACAAATTGCAATACAGTATCGCGACATAGATTGCGACAAAACATGCCAAAATATGGCACAGTATCACGATATAGATTGCGACAAAATATGATTCTAGTATTGCGACAAACTTGCGACACATCTTGTGACATAAACAAGACGGAGGAAAAGCGATGAGTAAGAAATATACGGAAAGCACATTCGAATCAGCTATCGAGCACTGTCTAATAAATGAGGAGGGCTACATTAAAACCAACCCAGAAACATTCGACCGCCAGCGCTGTCTCGATCCCATCGTATTTATACCCTTCATAAAAGAAACCCAGCCCAAAGAATGGGAATACCTCGAAAACATCCAGAAAGAAAAAGCAGAAGAAACCCTCATTTCCGACCTCATACGCGCCCTTGACTCTGAACATGAAGGATGTATCAAGGTACTGCGCCATGGGTTCAAGTGCTTTGGCAAACTCTTCCGTGTAGCATACTTTGCCCCTGCAAGCAGCATGAACCCTGAAACCCAGCGGCTCTATAAAGAAAACAGGCT
>JAMJFV010000315.1 GCA_023544495.1 ANME-2 cluster archaeon | reverse complement strand
TTTAAGAATAGAGATAGAATACAGCATTTGGGAAGTAGCCATGACAATAAACCCAGAACAAAAAACAGAATTCAGAACTGTCTGGATCAAGACCGCAGAACAGCAGCTTTTCCATGAACTGGAAACAGAATACGGATTTCCACGAGCTACCTGCCGCTCACTCGTACAATTGATGCAGGAATTCATAGAAGAGAATTATGGAAACTTGCGAGGAGACAATCAGATAATCTATCATGCAGTGAGCAAAGATGAGCCTCCTGGAAAACAGCTGGACAAAATAAAAACCGTCTCAGTAAAGCTCACAATATCCCATCCTGAAGATGCAGAAATCCTTGAGAAAAAAGGCATCCATGCACTCAGACAGCACAAAATGATGCGGTTTGCCACCGAAGCATACGATCAGGGAGGACTTCTCGTCCAGGAAGATCTTGCATTACTCCTGAACAATGGCAGACGGACGATACAAAGGGACATGGCTATTCTCAAGAAACAGGAGATTATCATTCCGACACGGGGATCGATCCATGATATTGGTCCGACTATATCTCATAAAACCAGGATTGTTGAACTCTATCTCAAAGGTTATGAATATACTGAGATAGAGAGACGGACAAGGCACACAGGACAATCAATAAAACGATACATCGTTGGATTCTCAAAAGTCGTGATGCTGCACAGCAAAGGATATACTCCTGATCAGATACGAGAACTCACAAATAGCACTGAAAAAGTGGTAAAAGAGTACCTTGAGCTGTATCAGAAATATGGAGAAATCAGCAAGGATAGAATGGAGCAACTGTTATCCACTCCAAAAATCGAAGTCGAAAATAAAAAAAAGGAGATGATCCTGTGACCTCAAACATTGCAGGAAAAAGCATAGGCTCTGCCATCAAATCACTTCTCACGTCTGAATATAAGTTCATGGGAGGAGATAAGGTTCAGGAAATGTTCGTTACCGATGTTCTGAAGCTTTTCAAGGAATATAACCGGGATGCCTGGAATCTTCAACCAGGACAGACAATGTGGTTTGCCGTATGTGCTGATGAAAAACAGAGTTATGGAAAAACGCTTGAAAAGACGAGAATTACTCCTGTCATTTTGTCGGTTGTGCATGATGACGACAGAAAAACAAGAGAGAACGGCTATTCTCATAAGGAACTCAGGAAGTTCAAGATTGCTCGAATTCTAAGAGAAGCATATGAACAGAAGGGAGTCCTATCACAGGCAGATGTGGCAGAAATGCTGGGTATCAGCACTGGAACGGTTAGCAGAGATATCAGGGAATATCAGGCAGAGAATCAGGTTGTTTTGCCCTATCGTGGAACGATTCATGATCTTGGGAGAGCTATAACTCATAAAAAGATGATTATCGGGCATTTTCTGAAGAATGTTCCCACTCCTGATATTTCAAGAATTACAGATCATACCGAGGAAGCGTGCGATAGATATATAAAAGCATATAAAAATGTCAGAAACCTCTATGATAGGATGGATCAGAATGAAATTGCCAGAATTCTGGAAATGAGTGAATCAGTAGTTAAGGAATATATTGCGATACATGAAGAATTTAGCAAAAAGGAGGAAAAAACTAATGACGGTTCAAAGCATGAATAAGTGGGGCGTCATTTGGCGTCATTTATGTATAGGAAGACCTTGTACTATCAGTACGGGGATAGTTATTTTCTTCATAGACGGCAAAGCCGAAGGCATGGATGCCCTGCAATTTATTGCAGGGTGGGAAGGATGGGACTGTCGTGCGATAGGCGTTCTCGTGCATCCTTAAGAATGACTAAAC
>JAMJFV010000314.1 GCA_023544495.1 ANME-2 cluster archaeon | reverse complement strand
CTGGGCCAACCTCTGGAAGTAAGTGTACACACCGATAGCACCAGGTGGAATATCACTGAACCTGCTGTTGTAAATCTTTTTCAGTTCAGGTGCTGCAATGAATATCTCCTCAATGCTGCAACCAAACCTGCTGATATACACAGGCACGTGTCCCTCATGTATCTTCTTGCCGATGGTCTTCCCCACCATTGCGGCAGCCAGACCACGGGCCATACCTGCAAGCCTATTATATGGAGCACCGATAGCCAGTCCCTTATAGATCTGGTTCTCAAGCGTGATACCACCTGCCACCGCCACATCAGGCACATACTCGCCGAAGTCGTCCAGTTTCTTGATGTACCGGTAAAGCAGTGAGTATTTCTCCACATCTCTACAAGAAAATCCTCCCTTCGGTCGGATTAACTTGAGTACATAATCTTAAAGATTGTATACAACAAAAAAAAGACCGGAGCACTTCTCCGGCCATTTGTACTCAAAATTTGATAGGATTCCTGAGTTGAAAGTCCCTTCAACTATATTTCAACTAAAGTCTGCCGCGAAGCCGCATTGCTTCGACTACACGCTCAACCGCAACCACATAAGCAGCCTGGCGCATGTTGATCTTGTACTTCATGAAAGCATGGAGTGTAGCGTGGTATGCTCTGGTCATCTTCTTGTCCAGGCGTTCGTGTATCAGTTCCTCCTCCCAATAATACATGTAGAAGTTCTGCACCATCTCGAAATAGGACACAGTCACTCCACCGGCATTGGCAAGGAAGTCAGGAATCACATGCACGTCATTCTTATACAGGATATCATCTGCTTCGGGGGTGGTCGGACCGTTGGCCAGTTCACAGATAATCTTGGCCTTGATGTTTGATGCATTCTCATCTGTGATAACGTTCTCAAGCGCTGCAGGAATCAGAATATCCACATCCAGTTCCAGCAAGTCTTCATTAGAGATTGGCATAGTGTCAGGGAAGTCCACTACTGAACCTGTCATTGCCTTATGTTCGAAAACCGCTTCGCAATTAAGTCCGTCCTCGATAAATATTCCGCCTCTGCTGTCGCTTACAGCCACGACCTTGCAGCCGAAGAGTGAGGATACAAGGATTCCTGCGAAATATCCGGCATTACCATATCCCTGTATGGCTACAGTGGCTCCCTTAAGGTCCAGACCCACATGGTCTGCAGCTTCACGGATAGTATAGCAGCCGCCCCTTGCAGTTGCATCCCCCCGGCCGGCAGAACCGCCCAACTCAAGGGGCTTGCCCGTGATCATGCCAAATTGGTTCTTCTGCATGATCTTGGAATACTCGTCCATCATCCAGGCCATTATCTGAGGGGTTGTATAAACATCAGGGGCAGGCACGTCGTTCTCCGGACCTACCATCCGGGATATAGCTTGTATATATCCCCTGCTCAAGCGTTCCAGTTCACCATCGGACATTTGTTTGGGATTGCAGATAACTCCGCCCTTTCCGCCACCAAGGGGTATGTCTACAACTGCTGCCTTCCATGTCATCCATGCTGCAAGTGCCCTTACAGTATCGACAGTCTCATCAGGATGGAACCTGATGCCGCCCTTTGTAGGTCCGCGTGCATCATTATACTGCACCCTGAATCCCTGGAATACACGAGTCTTGCCATTGTCCATCCTGACTGGTATAGATACATGCATTTCACGCATGGGAACCCTGAGGATTTCCCTTACGCTGTCATCAAGATCCAATATTCTTGCACATTCATCCAATTGCCTTTGAGCAATCAGAAATGGGTTAAGTTCTGACATTTCTTTGTACCTCAATTTTTCATTTTAATGTTTAGTATGTAGTTG
>JAMJFV010000313.1:747-1826 GCA_023544495.1 ANME-2 cluster archaeon | reverse complement strand
AATTATCCTGTCATTATACAGCCTTATCATGGCCATCGTATGGGTAGAGCTACGTGCCGTTGATGTGGGATTTACAGAAGCATCAGTGGGAGCAGGCATTACGACCGTGTTCTTCATTTTTGCATTGGTCAAGACCACAGGGAGGTCTGAAGATTGAGATTATTGCCGTTGATCACAGTATTACTTGTTGGAGGTTTATTGATATGGTCAGCACAGGACATGCCTGACGTGGGCGACCCTGATGCTCCAACAAACCTGCATGTTGCGCCATATTATATAAAGCATAGTGAAGAGGAAGTGGGTGTTGAGAACATGGTATCAGCCATTCTGGCTGATTACAGGGGATACGATACCCTTGGAGAGACCACAGTGATATTCACTGCAGGAGTGTCAGTTTTGCTTCTGTTAAGGAGGCGGGAAGATTGAAAGAGGAAGATGTGATCATCAGGACGGTTATCAGGCTGATAGTACCCTTTATCCAGATATTCGGCCTGTATGTGATTTTCCACGGCGGCAGCGGTCCTGGTGGCGGATTCCAGGGCGGAGTCATCCTGGCAGCCAGTATGATATTATATGTCATGGCCTTCGGGGTTCATGAAGGAAGGAGAAGGCTTACTGAAAAGACCAATATGATCATGCGCTCCACAGGTCTTTTCATATATTCGGGTATCGGTTTACTGGCAGTTATCTTTGGAGGAAAGTATCTTGATTACGGCGCAGTACCCTTGCCTTTTATTGATCATCCTTCCGAAATCAGGGCAATACTGATCGATGGGGGCGTTGAAGTAGGTGTAGGTATCACGGTAATGGCCGTGATGGTCACTATATTCTTTGAACTTTACCCGGGAGGCACACCTGATGATTGAAGAATTGATCCTTGCCAAATACAATTACTGGATATATGTGACCCTGATGATGATAGGGTTCTATGCTGTCATAGCTAAGAAGAACCTAGTGAAAAAAGTAATTGGGCTGAACATCTTTTCTACGGCCATATTTCTATTTTATATATCGATTGGAGATATAATAGGTGGTACTGAACCTATTTACATTCATGGTAATGATGTTGTTTATGTAAA
>JAMJFV010000313.1:0-737 GCA_023544495.1 ANME-2 cluster archaeon | reverse complement strand
TGATACTTACCGGGATCGTTGTTAGTGTTAGTATTACGGCAGTGGCACTGGCTCTGATCATAAAGATATATGAGGAGTTCGGAACCATAGAAGAAGACAGGATATTGGAGTTGCAGTCATGATCTGGGATAACACTCCGATTCTCGTTGTTGTATTGCCACTTATTTCTGCTTTCGCCGTACCATTTATTGGATTTTATAGTAAAAAATTAATCCCTTATTTTGTTTCACTGGTTACCTTATTGGCCTTCATTTTTTCAATAAATAATCTAAATACTGTGATGCATTCTGGCAGGATAAGTTATACCATGGGTGGATGGGAACCTCCTTGGGGCATCGAATATGCTATAGATTACCTGAATGGATTCGTCAGTATTGTGGTTATTTTCATCATCTTTATGGTCTCTCTATATGCGAAAAAGAGTGTTGAACAGGAACTTCCTGGAAGGACAATACACTTTTATACCCTGTTCTTGCTGTTGACTGCAGGTCTGCAGGGATTGATAGTCACCGGCGATCTTTTCAATATATATGTATTCCTTGAAATATCTTCCATTGCAGCCTATGCACTGATATCGGTGGGTAAAAGCAGAGACGCCTTGATGGCAAGTATTAATTATCTTATAATCGGGACAGTTTCAGCGTCATTTATCCTGTTGGGTATCGGTTATCTCTATATGGTGACAGGAACGCTGAACATGGCAGACCTGGCAAACTTTTTACCCATGGCCTTTGATG
>JAMJFV010000312.1 GCA_023544495.1 ANME-2 cluster archaeon | reverse complement strand
CAAGAAATAAAAGAGTCCGTTAACGGTAAAAATCTTTTTTCCCGAGTCTGCGCAAGAGCAGCATGATCTTTGACAACTAAATTCCGTCTTGGGCTTCATATTCGGCGACAGACCCAGTCTGCACCAAACACTTATTGAGGCTCCGGCCATCCTTTCTGAGCAATGGCTGTGAAAAGCATTTACTTCCCACCACCTAGAAACATTATCGTGCCCTTGTGCCGTCCCAGTCAAAGGTGCGAGGTGATCCGATTACTATCCCTCAGTTAGTTGCGGGCTCGGGTAAGGAGCAGAACCGTGGTAAAAATCATAACTTCTCAAAATATAAATGGAGCGGAGCGGGCTACCAATCAAGACTATAGGTTCCCGGGATTTATTCGGTATATCGCCTTATTCGTTGTTTGAGCGCAACATGGAGTATCTTCTCCGTATTGAGGCTTGGTTCATACTCGTCTCCCATGCGGGTCCAGTTAGACGTCAGGCTGGCCCGCTCCCTCCAAATCAGGCAGTCAAAAACTTTTCCATATCAAAAGACTTCTTGTTCTTGAGCATGTAATAGACTGCTCGCCCCAGCTTGTGGGCCAGGATGGACAGTGCTTTTCCCTTGCCGTGCTTGTTGGTGATCTTCTGTAGGTGTTTCTGTCCTTCTTCATTGCCTTTAAGGAAAAGCTGCGCCGCTTCCGAAAAAGCCCAGCGCAAATGGGCGTTACCGATCTTCTTGCCGCCAGTGCCATATTTTTTGCCATTTGATTCCTTGGCGCATTTGACCAGGCGGGAATAAGAAACGAAATCCTGTACCCTTGGAAATCTGGCAATGTCCTCAATTTCATAGAGCAGATTCAAGGCAATGATCCGACCGACTCCATGGATAGTTTTTAAAAGGGAATATGAAACCGGATCGTGGCTCTTGGCGCTTTGAACAATATAGCTTTCCAGGCCACTAATCACCCGGTCATAGGTTGTGATCATCTCAAGATTGGCCTCAATACTTTTTTGCACACAGGGCAAAGCGAAGCGTTCTACCGTTCCCTCCCGGTTCTTGGGCTTGGCGATTCTTCCCAGAGGCTCCTGATGGTTATACTGGCTGGCTGTGTTCTGGACATGAGCGAAGAGCTCCGCTCTTTTTCGCATGAAATGGTTTCGTCGCCGCATCAGGTCACGGGTTGCCCTCATCTTACGAGGATACGTATAGGCCTGCGGCATCAAGCCCCCACGCAAGAGCGCCGCTATTTTCATTGAGTCAATTTTGTCATTTTTACTTTTGCCGCCGTGAATGGCTCGCATATAGAGGGCATGGCCAAGAATAAACGGGATCCCCTCATCTTCACAGAGATCTGCCAGCCAATACCAGGTGAACATGCATTCCGCTGATACTACCAGATCCTCACGGAATGGTTTTATAGCGTTGAGAAAATGTTCTGGGCTGGCCTTCATATTTCGATGGAAAACCATTTCACCATGCCTATCCAGAATGCAGAGGTACATTTTGTTTGTGTGCAGATCAATTCCGCAGTAATATTTATGCTGTTTAGTGTAAAATCTCATTGTGAAGGTCTCCTTTTGTTGAGGTTATTGGGCCAACTCTCATTATACCGGAAAAGGTCCGGGATTGTTAAGGAGGCCTTCACTATTATCAAGTCACTAAACCTGACCGGCCACCCGTCGCGGTTGTTGCCTATGCTGGTGTTTCCCTGCATATGCAACCGGCTATACCCGGGCAGGTTAGCTCTACGTTATGCAATAAAAAGGTACTATGATATTTTGGAATACAGATAATTTAGCAGAACGACTTGTAAATTCTAGGTTAACAGAAAGACAAAAAATTCATT
>JAMJFV010000311.1 GCA_023544495.1 ANME-2 cluster archaeon | reverse complement strand
GCAACACTTTCTACTGAAACGAGTGAAGGATCAAAGGACACATTTACCATTCCACCAGCCACAGATTCTGCATCACTGATATTGATGAGTACAGTAATTTCCGAATCAATTGCAGTGGAATAGTCTCCAATACTCACTGTCTGAGCCGATGCTAACGGTATGGCAAAAAAAAGGACAAAAAAGATGAAAGCTGTCTTCATGTTACTCTAATCCTACTATCTTCCTCATCAGGATAGTCACATCGCCGCTGTCAAGTATGCCGTTACCATTGAAATCACCAAACAAACCGCCATTGTGAAATACCTGGATTGATTTTTCTGCGCTGTACGTGGTATTGGTAGAAACGTTCACAGTGATGGTATTTATTCCAAAACTCAACGGAATAGTTGCGTTCCATGATGTAGTACCAATTGCAGGTATGCCGTTCACAGTCACACCGGTAATTTCATTTGGCGAATACGCTGTGCCATTAACGTTTACCTGCGAATTTAAGATCAGATCACCGTGTTGAGGGTAGGTTATGCCTATTTCAAGTTCCCTTTTACCAATACTTGCAGGGTTATCCAGCGATTTGTAGGATATGGTATCTGCGTATTTCACCACCATTACACCCGGTTCACCAATCAGATGACTTACAGAAGTAGCATCTTCCAATGGTTCATAGGAAATAGCATCAGCATATTTCACCACTATTACACCCGGTTCGCCAATCAGATGACTTACAGAGGTGGCATACTCCAATGGTTCATAGGAAATAACATCAGCATATTTTACTACCATGACACCCGGTTCGCCAACAAGATGACTTACAGAAGTAGCATCTTCCAATGGTTCATAGGAAATAAAATCAGCGTATTTCACTACTATAACGTCGGGTTCGCCAATCAGATGACTAACATTTGTGTTATTGTTGAGTGTAAGGTTCCAAATGTAATCAGCATCTGTAACGTTAATTCCTTCAGCTGAAGCTACTGGTGTAAATACAGAAATTAGAATGACAACGAGTATCAGAAGTTTATTCTGCATACTCCAACACCAGACCTATTCGACCTGTGCCTCTATCTGTTGTTATCTGTATTTTGTGATCAATTCCATTATTGAACTGTCCTAATAAAGAACCGTAAGCCCATTGGGTACCTACAGGCAAATTACTAAAAGAAGTTCCTTCATCGAGGTAAGTTTTACTATAACCATAGCCACCACCGGAATATACAGTAGATGCAAAGTGAGACCAATCCACGGCATAAGTCGAAAAAGTCGTAGGGATATTCACATAAAAGTAATTAGTATCACTTGAAACTGATTCAATAATTATCATCATCTTCGTAGCATCAGGATACCTGAAATCGTAATACTTGAGACCACTTGAAGTTCCTCCAACTGCTGTGGCTACCGTTCCAACTGCTTTACTTAATGTATTAGTTGAGGATAATGCACCACCTGCGTAATCGGCCCATGGAAATATCCAGCTTGATGGTCTGTCATCTGGGTAATATGCAACGATCCATCCATCGGTGCTCACATAAACATGGGGATACTCTTGTTCTGAATGATAAGTTAGGGCAACAGTCCCAATAATATAATCTGGTGTCTCTCTCTCAATAGATGCAAATGCTGATTTCGTATCATTGAGATCTATACTTGGCGATGCTTTTACATACGCGGATATCCCTGCTTCATCTGCCGGAAAATCAACTGCTGCACTGGCGCTTCCCGCAAGCAAAAACATGCAAAGAAGCGCAACCGAGATAATTATTTTACTTCTCATTATCATATTTGTTTTCTCCTTAATCAATAAATAGTGGTTTTTCAAGTGGAATTGAAACCGGACCTGCCGATCTATTAGTGGTAT
>JAMJFV010000310.1 GCA_023544495.1 ANME-2 cluster archaeon | reverse complement strand
TTGCAGGTGAAATACTTTTATTGAATCCTTTACCCGAATGGATGGCAGAAACGGCAGTGTATCATGATCTATCTGTTTCTGTCATCCATCCATCTATTCTGGATTCATTGGAAAAGGCAGCTCAAAATCTGGAAAAAAAAGTAAAAATTCATGTCGCTGTCAATATAGGCCTCAATAGACTTGGAATTTCTTCATCCGGTCTGATGGAAATAGTAGAAAAAATTTCATCGAATCCATTTATGAGATTTGAAGGTCTCTATGGACAGGCCCGGGATAATACCAGTGCAAAACAAAGTTATGAACAATTATGTTCGCTCTATGGAAATCTCAAATCAACTGGAGTTGTTCCAAAACACCTCCATTTTCCCAACAGTACAACTTTTCTCGCCCATCCTGAGACCGCAATAAGTGGTGTACGGCTGGGGATCCTGCTATATGGTGTCCTGCCACCTGAGCAGTATGCTAAAAATACGAGGGATGTCCCTATAATACCGGCAATGAGCCTGCACACCCGTGTTATTCAGATGAGGGAGGTCCCGAAAGGGAGCAAAATCGGGTACCGTGCAGGTGAAAACACTGAGCAGGATTTAATTATTGCTACTATTCCAATAGGATATGCCCAGGGTCTGGACCGCAAGCTTGCCAGTTCAAGCTCAGTTTTGATAAAGGGTCAAAGAGCTCCATTTATCGGGGCAATTTCAATGAACAATGCGATGATCGATGTTACAGATATTCCTGGTGTTAAGATCGGTGATATAGTAACGATCGTAGGCAAACAGGTTGATTCCGAGATTAATATAAATGAATTGGCAGTGAAATCAGGCACTATATCTGCTGAGCTTATGGTACGGTTTGGACAGGGGATTGCAAGACAATACATTTCAGATGAAGATAATTCAAATAATATCGTTATACTACCCAAAGAAACTCAGAATATCCAGATCAATCACATACAGACTGAAAAGGAATTACCTGATTGGATCACAGTATGGGAACTAATAGATTTTTTGCAGGAACATTGCCGGCCTTTTGAGGATCCTGTTGAAATTATCCGTTCATCTCTTGATTTTGCACTTTCAACAGACTACGAAGGCAGAGGCTTCCTATTAATAGCAACCGCGGATCAAAGCATTGTAGGGGTGATTGTGGCCATCCGCAATGAGACGATCGGTTTTATTCCTGAAAATGTCCTGGTCTATGTGTGTGTTCACAAAGAATACAGAAACAATGGGATCGGCTCCTGGCTTGTCCGGGAGGCTGTTGAACGTTGCGACGGCGATGTAAAACTGCATTTGGTTAAACACAATCCGTCACTCGATTTCTATAAAAAACGAGGATTTTCTGATACTCATCTGGAAATGCGTTATTTAAAGGAGGATAAAATATATGAATGATTTATTTAAAACTTATCACGAAGATAAAGAAACATGGGATATGTGCGCTGAGACGTATGAAAAACAAATCGTCGGCGGCCATCCAGACATTGTGGCATTTGAGTCATTTGAAGAAGATTTTCTGGATGATCTGCTGAATTATCTTTCAACGTCCCAGGAACGCCCCATTAAACTAATGGATATTGGCTGCGGTTCGGGTCGGCTTCATCAGTTTTTTGGTGCTAAGACCATACCATTGAACAAACTGCCAAGCACCAGCACATATCAGAACATGCAAACACAGGATAGAATGGCTTATAATCCTGTACTTACCGAAAAGCTCAATGAAATATGGGGGATTGATTTCTCACAGCAGATGATCAGTTTGGCAGAGAGAAAATTATCTGAATCAGGATTCCTGGAGATATCTCCCGTTAAGTTTTCGTTCGAACTTGGATCCGCTTTTAATCTGAAACCTGAGAATG
>JAMJFV010000030.1 GCA_023544495.1 ANME-2 cluster archaeon | reverse complement strand
TGAAGTGCTGGTGAAGGTGGCAAAGATAATCTCTCCCTTTACCCCGCACCTTGCAGAATCAATGTACCTTAACCTTGTACGTAACCTTGACCCTGACAGCCCCGAGTCCATTCACATGTGTGACTGGCCGGCTGCACAGGATGAGTATATTGATACAGAACTTGAAAGGGAAATGGATAATATCCGGAAGATCGTAGAGGCGGTATCCAATGCACGGCAGAAGGTTAAGCGCAAGTTGAGATGGCCGGTAAGCCGGATAGTGGTGGCACCCGAGAATGAAGGTGTGGGCCGTTCTGTTGAAAACCTGACAGATGTGTTGCTTGAACAGACCAATAGCAAAGATGTGGTATTGCTGGGTGTGGGCGAGGCCTGGAATGAAACGGGTATAGAGATGATACCGCAATCAAAGGCTATTGGTCCTGTATTTAAGGGTGATGCGGGTAAGGTGATAGCTGCCCTGGGTTCGATCGATGCTGCGGCTGTGCAGGCTGCTCTGCTGACCTCGCAGAAATATGAACTTGAGATACAGAGTGGTACCGTTACCATTACCCCTTACATGGTAGATTTCAGGGAGACCATTCCCGAACACATCGCAACTGCGGAGTTTTCGGGCGGTATGGTATATGTGGATGCCCTGCTGACAAGGGAAATTGAATCGGAAGGCTATGCCCGTGAAGTGATACGACGGATACAGGATATGAGGAAGGAACTGGACCTCGACGTTGAAGCCAGTATCAAAGCTGTGGTCAGGATCGAAGATGAAAGGATATGCGACCTTGTGCTGGACTGGGAAGCCTATATTGCCGGAGAGGTCAGGTCAACATTGCTCATCATTGGTATTGATATAAAACCCGATGGTGAACTGGTGAAGGATTGGGATGTTGAAGGCATTGCTATGACGATTGGCATCTCGGGATTTTCATGAAGTTTGAGGATTGGGAGCCTATATACCGGAAAATCATCACGGATATGGGATATGACCGTGCCCGGGACGAACAAGCTGCCAAACTGCTGTCCGAGCTGTTATTTTCCCTTGAACCATCACGTATTGCCCCTGTAAGTATACTTACTGAACTGGTACAGGGAAAGGACATTCTGGTTTGCGGCAATGCCCCGTCCCTAACCGATGAACTGGCTGACGTGGACCCTTCCGGATATTGCATCATAGCTGCCGACGGGGCAGCGGCTCATATTATGGATGCAGGGCTGGTACCGCACATCATTGTCACTGACCTTGACGGTGCAGTTGATTCTGAGATGGAGGCCAGCAACAGGGGAGCGGTAATGGTGGTCCATGCACATGGCGATAATATTGATACTGTTCATGCAATAGTCCCCCGACTTTACCATATTATCGGGTCCACACAGGCATCCCCGCTGGAGAATGTCTACAATTTCGGAGGGTTCACTGACGGTGACCGATGTGTTTTTTTGGCAGTGGAATTCAATGCTGCCAGCATGACCCTGATAGGATTTGATTTTCATGATACAAAGGTGACATCTATGAAAGCCAGGAAACTGGATTGGGCACGCAGGCTTATTAAGGTAGCTTTTGAATAATTTTAGCGACATCAAACAGAAATGTATAAATATTGTTTGATTTAAATTCAGAAGACAATAAAGGGTACGTCAATAAACACGCAGAGATGGGAGAAAAAGATATGAATCAAAAACAACAGGATATTATTACCATTGTACTATGGATTTTTTGCATTGTGATTGTTGTCAGCAGTATATTCGCTCTCTATGCGACTTTTGGTACTGCTGCACCCTATCACAAAAAGATATTCCCTGGTCTGTCCACTGAACCCATTGAAACGTTGGCTGAATCCGGGCAGCTCAGCCAGAGTGCAATGGTCGCATTTCATTATGCAGAAATGTTCATGGAACTCCTGGACCTGGGCATTCCTGTCTTTGCCATACTGGTGTTCCACCATCTGCTCATGAATTTCAGGGCACTGATCAAAGAAAAGGGGGTTAAGTTCTGATGAGTGACCTTGCTGACAAATATATTGAGCGGTTTACCCTGAACCAGCGTTTGCAGCATGGTATCAATGCTGTTGCTTGCCTCTCCCTGTTCCTTACGGGATTGCCTGTCAAATTCCCTGACCAACTCGGATATATTGCTATCATGATGGGGGGGTTCAATGTCACAACTGTTATCCACCGGATGGCAGGTACCGCCATACTTGCCCTGGCAATGTTCCATTTCCTGTATTATATTATCGACAGGGGTTGGTTCAAGGATAAGGAGATAATACCTTCCCCGAAAGATGTGACGGATGTAATCGAGGACACTAAATTTATTATCGGTCTTTCGGATGAAAAAGGGCGGTACAGGAAATATTCATACCGCGAGAAACTGGATTACTGGGGAGCAGTCATATTCTTCCCTATCCTTATTGTAACAGGTGTGATCCTGTGGCACCCTGCTTTTGCAGTACACTATTTCATGCCGGCAGATTATCTACCGGCTGTGAGGCTGATCCATTCCATGGATGCAATCCTTGCAGGGATGGCAGTTATGCTGCATATGTATAATGTCCATCTGAGCCCCAGGTTCTTCCCTGTCAACTGGACAATGTTCACAGGAATGATCTCTGAAGAAATGGCAGAAGAAGAGTTCCCACTGTGGTATGAACGGGTTAAGCGTAATCAAAGGGAAGAATAGTGATCGTGCAGGAAAATCTTCCTGCAATCAAAACCAATATAAGTATCCAGACCCCTAACTGAAAGACCATGGGTAATAATGGTCTTACAATTCGCGTCGTGCTTGTGGAGCCATTATATGAAGGGAATGTGGGTTCAACAGCACGTGCTATGAAGAATTTTGGCATACATGACCTCGCACTGGTAAATCCATGTGAACTTGGAGGACAAGCCAGGGCCTTTGCTATGCATGCACGGGATATCATGCTGAATGCTTCAGTCCATTCCACGATACAGGATGCTGTCGGGGATTCGAATCTTATTATTGCAGCTACCGGGAATCCGGGGACGAGGGTCGAAGAACATATCAGAACCCCTGCATACACTCCTGAAGAAATTAAAACGATGCTGGAAGGGAAAAAAGGGACTATTTCCATAGTGTTCGGAAGGGAAGATAAAGGGCTGAGCAATGATGAATTAACATTGTGCGATATTATCATGAGCATCCCTACCAGTTTCGATTATCCGAGTATGAACCTTTCCCATTCAGTAGCTGTCGTGCTTTATGTATTATGCGACATTAAAGCCGGAAATATAAACCTTGCTCATCATTTTGACCTTGGCCTGATGTACGGACATATCCGGGAAATGCTTGATGACATTGATTATCCTGCGCACAAAAAAGATAAGACCATGCTGATGTTACAGCGGATCCTGGGACGGGCAAGACTTACAAGCCGGGAAGTACAGACTATCAGGGGTCTGGTAAGGAGGATACAGTATCGTTTGTGTCATCCGATCGATACCTGAACTTGTTGAAAAATAGTATATATAGCCAACGTTTATCAGTACTTAAAATGTTAATTAATTGAGATGGTACTATAGATGTCTGAAAAGGATGGTATGTCAGTCATTATTGAAAACAGATGGATGATAGTTGCAGCTATCGTTTTGCTGTTTATACTCGGTATTTTCGGTTATATTGTCCTTCCGCTTCTGGACGGTATTATCCTGGGTCTTGTGTTCGCATATATTGCCCGGCCCATCAGACACTGGCTTGAGAGAAGAGGTGTGGGAGAGCAGTTATCTGTACTGATGGCCACTATTGCCATTGTCATACCGATCATGGTTATCCTCGGGCTGGGTATGATCGAGATTATCAACCAGTTGATGATCATGGCAAAGAACCAGCAACAACTGGTCAATTCAATAATCAATTTCATAAATGAACTGGACATTCCGGAACCGGTCTACATTCAGATTAAGGATGCTGTATCCAATCTTTCATCTACAATAATCCCCATGCTCGGACAGATACCTTTTTCACTGGGGATAAAACTTGCGTTTTTCACGCTCAATGTTCTCATATCGGTCTTTGTCTGCTTCTTCCTCCTTAAGGACGGCTCAAAGTTTGTTAAGGCTATGATAGACATGGTTCCTGCTGATAAACTGGTGATGGTCGAATCATTCAGGGACAACCTGGATTACATCCTTGCAGGTATCTTTCTGGGCAACATTTATTCAGCTATCATCACGAGTATATTATCTGTGGGCGTGTTCTACGTATTCGACGTACCCCACATACCTGCCATGTCTGCATTGATACTCCTTGCAGGGCTCATACCCATATTTGCGGGTTGGATGGTGCTGGGACCGATAGCGATATTCAGGTATTTTGAGTTCGGGCTTCATGATGCCGTATTATTCATGGTAGTCTCGGCTGTGGTGCTGTATGCACCGACTGAACTTTTGTTGAAGCCGTATATTGTGAGCAGGGCTTCGAGTATCCACCCGCTCCTGGTGATGCTGGCATTCATCGGGGGAGGCCTGGTCGGTGGTATTGGCGGCTTCTTCATGGCACCCATATTTTTAGGGACATTGATCGCTGCATACCGGGCATATATGGATACTGACAAACAGAATAATGAAATATTTATGTTAGAAGATATTTAGGTTAATACGTAAAGGATATATAGGTTATGATATTATGAACAGGGTAAACAAAGTTATTATTAAATTGTATTTTACACGGGGGTAAATCATGAAGAATATAATTAAAGGGATTATTTTATTGGTGGTTATCAGCTTTTTTATTCTGTTATCACAGGCTGCTCCTCAAGCACCTACCGGTGTTACTGCAAGTGATTTCGATAGTGATGCCGGAGGAAAGATAAATGTGACCTGGACAAAATCAACTGACGATGGAGCAGGAGGGAACGTCACAACATACGAGATCCTCAGATCTGAAACGAATGCCAGCGGATCATTTATTTCAAGAGGTACTCTTCCCAATGGTAGTCAGTTGTTTGAGGACAATACATCTGATGGCACACCCTACTGGTATAAGGTAAATGCCTCTGATGGGAATAATTCATCAAGTTCAAGTGTTGTCGGACCTGTTCAATCAAAGGAGAACATTCCACCGGTCATATCTTCAGTAATAAACGGTACGGTAACTGATTCCACGGCAGTGATCCAATGGACTACCGATGAGGCCTCCACGACCGTTGTGGATTATGATATTGACTCATCAGTTCCCTATGCCTTTCATAAAGAAAACCTTGCTCCTGTTACGTCCCACACCATAACTCTCACCGGTTTGGATGCTAATACGACATATTATTATATTGCCATGAGTACTGATCCGGCTGGCAACACCAACACATCTGTTGAATACAATTTTACAACGACTGTTGATACCACAAAACCGAATGTCACATCCACTAATCCTTCAAATGGCCAATCCGGAATTTCGCGGACTACAACGGTTACCGCAATATTCAGTGAAGCAATGAATGTATCAACTATTGACAATACTACATTTACCCTCACCGGACCATCAGGTTCGATCCCTGGCAATGTTTCCTATAATACCGTTACAAGAACTGCGACCTTTACCCCTGATGCAATATTGGATTTCGGTGGATCATACACAGCAACGGTAACCACGGCTGTGACCGATCTGATAGGAAATGCTATGAACGCTAATAACGTATGGACTTTTACAACATTAGGAAATCAGGCACCTGCAGCATCACTAAATAGTGTTAGTCCTCCGGATGGAGTGACCCCGGTCACATTTAATTTTTCAGTGACATTCACTGATGCGGAAAATGAATCCCTCTCCAATGTAAAGCTGTATATTGATGGTGTTGATTATATTATGAATCAAGTCGATACTGGAGACCTGACCACCGATGACGGGAAAGATTACAAATTAACAAAAACCATTAGCGCTGTTGGGAAGTATGATTATTATTTCGAGGCAACTGACAGTTTTGGGAATACAGGACAGAGTACCACGAAGAATTTCGAAGTGTTTTCAGCTACTTACTACTCTGGCGACCGCATCTGGTCAGAAGGCATGTCCACTACCTACACCTGGAACCCCCAGAGTTTCAGTGGCTTCTATTATGACCTTGATACCAACGAAGGCAGCGAGACTCTTACAATCAAAGGTATTGACAGGTCTTTGAGCAGAGGGGACATAATTTATGAGACATCCCCCCTACCAATTAAATTCGATTACGGCGGGTGGGGCACGTATGATGTTATCGGTTTCATGGCAGACCGCTACTTTGCAGGATATAATGATACGTCATTCGCCTCATCAGGCGACAACCTGCTGGATAAACGAAAACTCAGCAAAGTACTGACGGATAACGATAATAGATATACCGTAAGGGCTGGCTCTGTCCTTGATCTTGAAGAGGGTTATGAATTCAGGATAACTGAATTCGGTATCAGCGGAAGTGCTGTTATGGTAGGTCTGTTCAAAGATGGTGGCAAAGTAAAAGAAGATATTGTGTCTGAAGATGATACTTTCGTATATAAAAAAGACCTTGGCAGCGCCAGGGATATGCCTGTACTGACCATCCACATCGATACGGTGTTCGCAGGAATGGAAACAAGTACTGTGATAGTGGAAGGAATCTTCCAGATATCTGAACGTTATATCGATGTTGACCGGGGAGATACGTTTGGAGAAATGGAAGTAACCGGCGTATCATCATCAGGCATTACTATGAAGAACGAAGACAGTGTGAGCCTTGATGAGGGTGATGACTTCAACCTTATGGGCAAGATCAATATAATTGTGGCTGATGATCCCGACACACTACGGTTCGCCCCGTACGTAGAAATGTCAGAACCGGGCACGTATGAATTGAGAGGGACAGTAACAGAAGATACTACATTTGACTGGACTCCTTTTAACTTCGGGGCACTCCTGTACGATATAGACTCAGGTGACGGGGATGAAACCCTTAGTATAGCACGCAGTGGCAGGACAGTGGCAGAAAATAAATTAGTCTATACCACCAGACCCATAGACATGAAATTCGAGCATAGCGGTGACGGCTGGAATGAATTCCAGTCCATCGGGTTCATGGGAGATATATATTTTTCAGGATATAAAAGTTCATCATTCCTCTCCAGTGACAGAAGCCTGATCGAAGAAGGCAGATTATCAAAAATACTTATAGACGAGGATAAACGATACACCCTGCATATTGGAAACTCGCTGCCACTCCAGGAAGGTTACAGTGTCAGAATAGATGAGATCAGCCGCAGTGGCGAAGCACTGATGTTTACTATCCTGAAGAACGGAGAAGAAATCGATACTGATATTTCCGGCGGAGATGATACTTTTGTGTATGAGGTGGAGGTAGGCGATACAGACATTCCGATCTTTATCATCCATATTGACCAGGTGTTCAGGGGCATGGAGACGAATTCCGTGTTCATAGATGGTGTTTTCCAGATCTCTGAGAAATTCACTACTGTAGAAAAAGGTGATTCTTATGGCATTATGGAAGTTACATCGACCACATCATCATCCATAGTCATGACAAATAAGGATGATAGTATCACCCTGGGAGAGGGCGATATCATCAACATAATGAGCGATATCAAGATCAAGGTCGCAGATGCCAGTACCGTCAGGTTCTATCCATTCAAGGAAATAGTAGTGGAAGAGCCCCTGTACCTTGAGCTCGATATCCCTCCCAGTGTCTACCAGAATGAAGACTTAACAATTAAAGTCACATCAGACGGAGATGAAATAAAAGGAGCCGCCATAACATTTGGTAATACTTCAATAGGTACTACCGATTCCAGTGGCGAATTGACCTATACTCCAACAGAATCAGGAACATTTACTGTCACCGCATCCTTAAAAGGTTATGTGAGTGATGATGATGAAATAGAAGTACTGTACCAGCCTAAAGTACTATTGGTCAGCGCTCCGTTAGTATCCGACAGAGGCGAATCAATTGTCATATCAGTCACTTCGGAAGGCGTGGGCGTGAAAGATGCTTCGGTGAAGTTCGGCAGCAAAAACCTTGGTACAACACCTGCCAGCGGCAACATTACCTATACACCCGATGAAGTGGGTACTTTCACGATCTCGGTATCCAAATCAGGATACCAGGATGCAACAAAAGATATTGACATTACTGATCCAGGTGCCAAACTGGTTTTCTCGAACCTTAGTGTCAAACCCAGAATAGTAGAACCGGGCGAGAACGTGAACATTACCGTGGAAGCTGCCAATTTCGGAACACTCAGGGAAGCCCAGACAATGTACTTAAAGGTAAATGGTAAAGATGTGGTAAGCCAGGACCTGGTCCTGGGTCCGGGAGAGATCGTGACCATTCATTTCAATATGAACCGGTCAAAGGCCGGCACCTATCTTGTCGAAGTTGACGGACGCACGAGTTCATTCAGGGTAAAAGGTCTCGAGCTTGGTACTACCGGTATCTTTGTCATTGGAATAATCGCACTGCTGTCAATTATCGCAATAATATTCGGCATCTCAGAGGGCACTCTCACGATGGACATGATAACCGCCAAAATACAGGCATTTGAAAAAATGTTGAGACAGTTAGTGGAAAAATGACATGTAAGGGATGAACAAAATACGGGGGAAGAATGGATTCATTCTTCCTTTTCGGTTTCTTTTTCTTCCATTTCCATACCAATAACTTCAAATAGTTTTTTTACTACTGCTTCGTCAACAAGTTTCATAAGAGTGTGTTTATCCTTTGTACCGCTAAAAACACCCAACGGTATCTGGGCACCGGCAGATGTGGCATGCCCGCCACCATATTCCTCACCGAAAGCTTCACGCATAATTTCCCCTACATTGACCCTCACGTCTTTTGTCCTGCCGGATATATGTATCGTGTCCTCGGTAAGTCCGAATATGATCGTTGTGGTCACACCTTCAAGGTTCAGCAGGTAATCCGCCGCCTGGGGCAGAGCATCGCGGTCCCTGACAGTCCCCACATTGGATATCAGGTAACTGCCGTTCACCTGCCTGTTCTTGATAGCATACCCCATTATATCAAGGGTCTCAGTAGACATGGATGGCGTCTCTATCTGGCTCAATATCTCATGGTCCACCAGCGGATACAGGAAAGCTGCTGCGTTCAGGTCAGACTGGGTGGCATTTTTCTTGAATTCATGAGTATCCACTCTGATACCATAGAGCAGGGCTGTTGCAAGGTCACTGTTGACCTTCAGACCCAGCTCTTTTATATAAGTGGTCATTATGGTAGCACTGGCCCCGATCTCAGGCTGGATGTCAATGAAATCAGCCTTTACTTCGGTTGTGGTCACAGGATGATGGTCTATGATTATGTTAACATGGGTATCCGGTGACAAAAGGTTATTCACACCGGGAATAGCACTTTCTAACATTGCAATACTTGAGAACTTGGACGGATCAAATTCGTCCATCCGTACAATCTCAATATCCAGCAGGTTTAAAAACGCCTTGTTCTCCTGGTGGCCTATCAAACCGTTGTATATGATCGTTGAATCCACGCCAACGGTCCTGGCGATCTCTTTCAGGGCCATTGCACCGGATATGGCATCCGGGTCCGGATTGTTGTGTACTATTATGGCCAGTTTACCTTTCCCTATTTTTTTAATGACCCTCTGGAGTTCATGAGCTTTCTTCAGAATAGATGCCCGTTCCACTGCCTGTACCAGAACCTGGGCGGCCGCTCTTGCAGGCATTACTGCTAAATCCACGCCTGCTGCCTCCATACGGTCTTTACTGTTCTGGTCATTGACCCTGGATATCGTATAGATGTCTGGTTTTAATTTTTTCAGGTGTGTCAGAGCCTTGAAGTTCGCCTCACTATTCGAACTCAAAATGAACGCTATATCGATATTCAACACGTCAAGAGCAACGATGGTCTCATAATCGCTGATGTCGCCAATTTCTACATCGTAACCCTGATCTTTCAACGTCTCAGCCTTACTGGCATCCTTCTCAACAAATATTACACTTATATTCTTTCCTTCCAATTCTTTCGCCACAGCAACTCCCATACCGCCGCTGCCCAGAATTGCATATAATTGTTTTGATTTTACTTCTTTAATGACATCCTCCATATCAAGGATATCCTGATTTAATTCATCTTCGATGAAAAGACCTCCAATAATCTTGACTACTTAATTTATTGCTTCATAAAGATTAACTTAACCGTTTCGTTTACCAAACTTTTATCCTGAAGCAGAGGGGTATAAGCCATAATTATGTCCAATACAATAATGGAATATGCCAGACAGGGGCGAAGTATTCCTGCATTCAAGACCGCTGCTGTTGCTGAAGGGCTGGGACCGGAAAGAATTGTCAGGCTTATCGCACAGGGCCGGGTAGTAATTCCCGGAAATGTAGCGCGTGAACACATCACGCCAATGGCAGTAGGTGAATGTATGTCAACAAAGGTCAATGCCAATGTCGGTACTTCACAGGCACATGCTGACGTAGAAGAAGAGGTGAATAAAGCCAGGATTGCAATGCAATATGGTGCTGATACGGTCATGGACCTGTCCACAGGAGACGATATTGATAATGTGAGACGGCGGTTGCTAAAAGAGATCGAAGCTCCCATTGGCACCGTCCCTATATACCAGGCAGCAAGCGCATACTCATCTGTGCTGGATATGAACACGGACGATATGTTCAATGCATTACGCAGACACGTTGAAGATGGTGTGGATTTCGTCACTGTACATGCCGGTGTTACCACAAAGGCTGTTGAGCATTTGAGGGCAGAGGGCAGGATACTGGATATTGTCAGCCGGGGCGGTTCGTTCATGGCGGCATGGATGCTGCACCATGGCCGCGAGAATCCCTATTATGCCGAGTTCGACTATTTACTGGAAATTGTGAAGGAATACGATGTTACTCTGAGCCTGGGAGATGGCATGCGGCCCGGGTGTACTGCCGATGCTTCTGACCGTTGCATGTTCGAAGAGGTCATCACCCTGGGTGAACTGGTACAACGGTCAAGGGATGTGGGGGTACAGGCAATGGTGGAAGGACCAGGCCACATGCCACTGGACCAGATCGAACCAGCTGTACGCTCCATCAAGAACATCTGCGACAGTGCACCGCTGTACCTGCTGGGCCCGCTGGTCACTGACCTGGCTCCCGGTTACGACCATATCACAGCCGCCATTGGCGGTGCAGTGGCAGGAATGGCAGGCGCTGATTATTTGTGCATGACCACGCCAGCGGAACACCTGGCATTACCCAGTGTGGATGATATCAGGGACGGAGCAGTGGTAACGAAGATCGCCGCCCATGCCATTGACCTGGTGAAAGCAGGACAGCGTCAACGTGCACAGGCACAGGATAATGAAATGGCCAGGGTGCGGCGTAACCTTGACTGGGATGGACAGTTTAAGCAGGCCATTGACCCGGAGCGAGCCATGGCAATACACTCACGGTGCAGGGACGTGGAAACCTGCAGCATGTGCGGTGAGCTATGCTCCATTAAACTCATGCGGGATGTATTGGGTAAGAAATAAGGAAGGAACAAAGGGGACAGGGATTTATTGGAGATAGGAGACACAGAGGTACAAAGGGAAGAGGAGACACAGGGAGGGGTACAGATAGGAAAGGTGGAATCCGGGAGAAAGACCTGTTCCTGTAACGTCTGGGCTCCCGATTTTTTCCCTATTTTTGCGTATTCCTGTACGAGCGCACACCCAGACCGAACACTACTAAAAGTACAACTACAACCCCTATCCAGAGCACGTTCCTGAATTTTTCAGTTGTAGATACGGCCGGGAGAGTTTCTACCTGTATCTTTATATTATCTGATATCCTGTCGTGACCGTCCACATCCTCGTACTTGATCTCACTGTTTATACCATATCTCTTGGTCGTAGCCGTTTCATCCACCTTAATGTTAAATTGTGCAATAGCACTCTCGCCCGGTGGCAATGAACCTATATATGCCTGGTCATCCGTGGTGCTGAACGGGTCGGATACACTGATCCTAACCGTCGCATCAGTTACCGGCAGTTCACCCACATTCCTGTACGTGACAGAGAGCAGACTTTCTTCACCTGCTACCAGGTTACCGCTGATTTCCACAACCTCAAAATCAGCTTCATCCTTGACTATAACCGGAATAGTCAAATTCTGGCTGTTTATCTCATACCACAATCCCACTTCAAGGTCGGTCACACCAAGATCGGTCTCATCCTCCCCGTTTATCTGGACATTTTCCTGGTACCCGTATAACAGGTTCAACATAAGCGGATGCACACCGGCGGGGGCGTTTTTAGCTATCTCTATGGTGAACTGCACAGGATTTTCAGTCTGCTGGCCCGAAACCAGCGAACCAGCTTCCTGGGAACCGGTCTTGATCCTGATGGCAGGGTCAAAAGAAACAAGAGTGGCCACGATCCCTATGGCTGTTGTCTTTTGCGCTTCATAGTTCATCTCGGTCTGCTGCAGTTTTTGCTCCAGCTTTACTGCAGGATCGATACTCTGTTCAGACTTAAAACCGGTGATCAGTCCCCGGTTCATGAGATCTATATTTAATGTTACTGTATCTCCCCGGTAAAATTCCCCATCTCCCAGAAGAGATGCACTGACATTTGGCCCACCGTACACGGTATAGTAGTTCTTGCCCACATCAAAATATTCCGGGAATGCCGCATGTGCAGGCAAAGTCAAAATCAGGATTGATGCAACGGCAAACAAAATTATCTGAACATATTTGTAATGATCCATTCCTGTCCCTCTTATTTCTTTAATTACTCGAATTAATCATATTTCTTAAGATTCCGTACAACATTCACGATAAGATAGAGGACTAAAACTATAACTCCAAATACTGAAATCATGAAAACTCCGATCTTTTCCCTGGCTTTGTTAAGAGGTACACTCACTTTCAGGTTTTCGGATAAGGTAATCTCGTCCTGTTCATCATAATACTTTATTTCACTGTCAATACCGTAGATTTTAATTACGGCACTGGAATCAGCAGCAATATTGAAACGTGCAGTCTGTTTCTCTCCGGGCTCAATAGTCCCCAGCCGCACTACCGACCGGTCGATATTGAGCGGGCGCATCACAACCATCCGGACCACCGCATCCGTAGCTGCGACCTCGCCGGTGTTCCTGTATGTGACGTTAATAGATTGTTTTTCACCAGCTACAAGGTTACCTGAAACATCTGTCACTTCGAACCGTGGAGATGCTTTTACATAAATGGGGATGAACAGGGTCTTGCTGGCACTGGTGTACCGGGAAATGTGGTCTATACCAGTAAGGCCCAGGCGCACCACGTTGTTCGTGGTCATGCGTACCTGGCTCTGGTACTGGTATGATACGGGAAGCTGCAGGTAATAAACACCGTCAGGTGCATTCTTTGATATCGTGATGGTAAATGTGAGAGGGTGTTCGGGAATTTCCCCCGGAAAAAGGGATTCCATTGTCTGGATGTTCTTATCAGGTTCTACTTTTATGAATGCTGTACCTGATATCAGTTCTGCCTCTATTCCTACCGCTGTAGTGCGGCGCGTTTCATATTGCAGTTCTTTCAGGGAGAGTGAATGGTCACCTTTGTTTGTTCCCACGCTGGTGTCGTATTTGAAACCGTATATCGCGCCTTTGTTCACAAGGTTGATATTCAGGAGTACGGTCTCACCCCGCTTAAATTCAGGATCACCCAGCAGCGAGGCATATAGGTCGGGGGTGCCAAAGCTATCATAATAGTTCGTGGAAAATATATAATTGGGGAGCAACAGGTCTGTATTATCTGTATCCGCATGAGCCGGTACCATGGTGGATCCTGGCACAGACAGGATAATTACTGCCATACATGCTAATACGAATACCCTTCCCCTTATATCTGCACGATCATCTGCTCCAGTCATTGGGCATCCACATCCGGTGAATTAACGATAAACCTTTCCCTGTATCCGGTACTCTCTGCATGAAGCGCCCCTCTCCTCTCCCGCCACTCATCCAGCTTCACGATAATGGTGGGGAAAACAATAAATGTTGCCAGCAGTGCCAGTGTCACGTCCATTACTGTCACAAGACCAAAATTGCGGTTCATGGAAAATGGCGATGCCATAAGTGCAGAAAAACCAAAGATGGTGGTGAGCCCGGATGCGACAATGGCCTTCCCTATTTTGGAACTTGCAGCCTGCATAGCTTCGACCGGGTTCATGCCCTTATCGCGTTCTTCATAATACCTCTCCATCATCAGGACGGCATATTCAGAACCAACCCCCAGTATTAGCGCTCCCAGGGTGGCGGTCATTGGCGTATAATCTATACCTGTAACATACATGATACCGCCTGCCCATCCAATTACCATAAACATGGTTATGACAGGGGTGAGGGCTTTGAGCCAGTCCCGGTATATTGCAAGTAAGCCTAAAAACACCAGTATGAGCCCGGTAAGGGTCATGGCTACACGGCCTGAGGTGAGCGACCATATCACGGTGGTGAACACTACAGAATTCCCTGTTATTGTTACCTCCACCCCTGGCGGCGGGGACATCCATGCAATATCATCCTGTACGATTCCTGTTAATTCATTTACACCTTTTAAACCGATATCGCCGATGGCATTGCCTATGCCCAGATCCAGCAACAGGATATTCTTACCATGGATGTACCGGTCCTTTTGCATTGACGGTATTTGCTGGTATAATCGTTCGATGTCGGCACTGTTATCAGGTATACTACCCCCGTTCATTGATTTTACTATGGGTACAATGCTTGATGCATCGTATATACGCGCCCTTCTCTCAACTTCATGGGTGCCGAATTCATCCATCCACCTGAGCACTTCGGGATCTGCGGAATCATCCACCTTTATTATAATGTTCAGGGCATCGGTCCCTCCTATGATATCGCCAAGATGGTTCAGGTCAACGAGAGCGGGCATATCCTGGGGCACAAAGGTTTTTACGTCGGTCTGGATGGGAACGAAAGAATCGACATAAAGACCGGAAACACAGAGCAGTCCGGCAATCCCGAGTACAAATACGGGATGATTAACTGAAAGTGTGGTAATCTTTTTCAGGAAAAGCTCTATCATGCTGGCATGAGGGTCAATACCTGCAATTGATGGATCGGTTTTCTGTTTGATGGCATTATTGTTTCCCTTGCGATGGTTATTTTTATTGTTAGTATTTTTCTTTTTTATTAACCTGTCAAGTCCGTATATGACAGTTACTCCCACAAACAGTGACGACAAAAAGCACATGATTATACCGATAAGAAGGAGTTTTCCGAAATCTTGTATCATGGGGACAGAAGAGGTGAACAGTGAAAAGAAACCGAGAGCTGTAATTGTCAGAGCAATAAGCACGGCCGGTCCGGTGTGTTTGATGGTCTCTATGACGCCCTGTGCTTCATCCTCGCCTTTATCGAGTTCTTCTTCTATCCGGTTGTGGAACTGGATGGCGTAATCTATACCAAGTCCGATAAGTATCGGAAATGCGGACATGGATACCATGCTGAGAGGAATTCGCAGGTATCCCATTGCTCCGAAAGTGAAGATAATACCAAGGAGAACGATGGGAAGAGGGAGGAGTTTCCAGCGGACATGCCTGAACACCAGGTAGAGCGCAATGATCATAAGTACTGCAGATATCATGAGCAGGGGGATCATGCTTGTGGTCATCTCATTGTTCATGGCGATCATGAATGCAGGGTCTCCGGTCACGATGACACCATAGGATGGCGGGAAATTGGATTGGGCAACCGCTATCTCGGTCTCGCGCAGTATTTCTATCATTTCATTGTCTGTGGAGTCGCCTGCCATTTCCACCCAGATTATGGTGTGGGTTTTGTCAGGGATGAGCATACCGATATCGGATGACCGGCTTGCAATGATGGATTCAATTTCCACCTGGCTGTGAGGGAGTATGTGCTGCCCGGTCATCTGGTAATTCGCATCCTTGATAACCATGGCCGCACTGGCAGTCCCCACCACTCCCGGTATGGTCATTACCTGCTGTTGAAGCCTGTCAATTG
>JAMJFV010000309.1 GCA_023544495.1 ANME-2 cluster archaeon | reverse complement strand
GTTCCTGGCGAGGAACCGGAATGCAACCTGCGGAAGATTTAATGAGATCTCCACGTCGTTGCCTGTGTCCGGAGCGAAGCAGAGTGGGATTGCTTCTCCTCACGATACTCTTTCGGGTACACATTACAGATTCCTAATACCTAACCTGGACAAGCCAGAACCAAAAAGGTAAAAGCCCGTCGAACAATATGATGTAAAATTTCTCCAAGCAACGAGAAGCTTGAGGAGAAAACAATGGGTACAAGACTGTTGACCGAAAAGTATCAATCCGAGATACAAGGCACGCTGCATTGCTATGATCGTGTTGTTATCAGCGGCAATCTGCAACCATTGTGCTATGCCAAAGGCATGACCAAATACTTGTACGAGCAGGGGATCCGGATTTTCGATTACTCAAAGCAGTTTGCAGAACCATTACGCAACTTGATACGCGAAAATGCGGAGAAGATCGCTGCTGAGAATGGTCTCGAAATCGAGTTCATCACCAAGAAAGACGCCTTTCGCAAGGAAGAACGGATTAAGAAAATCATTGCTACCCGCGGAGACCACCCTGGTTTGGTGTACATCTTTTCAGCAATGGAAAGCTGTCAGGCGTACAGGCCCTGGCACAATAAAGCAACCCATAAGACATACGTAAAAGCGACACAAGGGAAGTGTTTGCATTACTACTTCTACTTCATCGACCCTTATTTGGGACTGTGCTACTTGCGAGTGCCAACCTGGTCTCCATTTCGTTTACAGTTCTATTTCAACGGTCACAATGTGCTTGCTGCTCAACTGCGTCAAGAAGGAATAGCCTTCGAACAAGCAGAGAACGCCTTTCTTTCCATCGCAGACTTTGCACGTGCCAATGAACTGGCTGCTATCATTGAAATTGAAGCCCTACACCAAAAACTCAACACTTTCGTAGCGCAGTATTGCCCGGCTGTGGAGCAATTGGCATTGCAATACCACTGGAGCATTATGCAAGCTGAGTATGCGACCGACATTGTTTTCAAAAGCCAAACAACCTTACAAGCCATTTACCCACATTTACTGGAAACCCTTATTCAGGTGGTCAAACCGACCGACATTGCCACATTTCTGGGGCGCAAGCTGCATGGCAATTACCAGGATGAGATGGGAAATCGCTTCAACAAACGTTGGCTGGGTACACGGCTGAAGCATCAGATGGGCCCCGTGAGTATCAAGCTCTATGACAAATTCAACCTCATTCTACGCATTGAAACCACAGTCAATCAGGTGTCGTTCTTTCAGCAATACCGCCAGGTTCATCATCGGGATGGCACGACCAGCAGCAAATATGCTCCCATGAAGAAAACCATCTACTCCATCCCGCCCTTGGCGGAAACTTTACAAGCCGTCAACAAGCGTTACCTGAAATTCATCTCTGACATTGAGACCCCTGACGTTGGTGTGGATAAGCTCAACCGCCTATCTGAAACCCAACAAGATGACAAAGGCCGCCGCTACAAAGGCTTCAATCTCCTCGCTGAGGAGGACGCCTCTTTTTTTCGCCTTTTGATCCGCAGTGAATTTGTCATCTCCGGTTTCTCGAACAGGGACTTGCGCTCTCATTTGACCAACAAAAACACAGGGCAGGTCACACGATTAATCCGTCGCTTGCGAGAGCATGGTCTGGTCAAACGTGTCAATCAGCGCTATCGCTATTACCTGACTGAATTCGGACGCCAGATCACTCTCATGGCTCTCAAATTGCGCGAAATGGTTATCATCCCATCTCTTGCTTTTGAGCTCGCCTGATTTTCTTGTTTTTTGTACAAGCATTTAATTGGTAAGGTACTAATACCCAATACCTAATACCCAATTCACTTAACACAAAAATGACCCTCCGGAG
>JAMJFV010000308.1 GCA_023544495.1 ANME-2 cluster archaeon | reverse complement strand
CCTGCACCCCCAAAATCGAATACCTTCTGCTTGCCAGCATTTTCTTTGAGTATGTGCCATACAATTGCTTCATCCACATAAGCAGCATTTTTTAATGAACCTGCATACCAATCATGCACCTTACCATTATATTTCAACGTTATACGCGTACCCACAGGCTTGCCATCCTGGGAAGCAATATAGAAATCAGCTACACCGATTGGTCCCAGTATGCCAAAAGCAGCTTTTAGCAAAGTGATATCTGCAAAAGGCATTTTGACATTCTTGTAGGTCTCTTCTATCAAATCATGGCAATCATCCAGCTCTACAAGCTCTTCTAAATATCTTATGGATATGCCAGTCTTTTCAGCCCTGTTAATTCCTTTCCTACGGGATTTGTGAATATTAGACCAGATCTCATCAGCAGGTCGATCCAGATCTATTAAAAAGTTTAGGTGTTCTTCATAAATATAGCCCAATGAACTCAGTATATCCCTAATTCCCTGTGTATCCCACATGTTCCGTATCTGACTATACACTATCTTTTTTCCCACAACTCCATCATAATGTTCCATCAACTTAGCAACAGACTCTAACCCTTCCTCGCCTCCAACAAACACCGGACCCCCCTGGATTACAGAACGAGCTGAAAATGAACCAAGTATACCACCTATCTCACGGATAACAACCGCCTGCAGAATTGCAAGTATCTTACCACTATCAGAATCGAAAGCTGCTAACGAGATCGGGTCATAGTCCTTTGTCTGCCTGTACACCTCAGCCATTTCAGTGGTCTGGAATATATTCCCATGTGGATGGTCGTGTATAAACTCATCCCATTGCTGCCTATCAAAAGTATCAGTAATCTCAATCATTTTTCAATTCACGTTTTGTATAAGTTAATCCTTATTATTTCTATTCCTGTACAACACAATTCCAGCTTTAGCAAAATTTTTGATGTTCTGGTATATTAACTCTTTTGTCCACCCAAAAGTTCCATTACACCATCTGTTGGGATGTGCAAGGATGCACATTTGTCGCACCTCTTCAGCTTTGACAAGATCAATAACATCATCCGTGGAAACGACCGTCCCTGTAAAACGGGAATTTGCACCATCATCTGTGTCTAGAACATCCTTCACACGTATGTTCATATCAGCCCAAGTCCTACCAGTATCTGTAAGGTATAATATCTTATTATAGTCAAGCGAAAGGTAAGGCTCCCCAATGATCCCAAAATCTTTGAGATCGTATTTTTCCCACAGATCGCGGTTCGACCAGGAAGCAAGAGGATTTCCATGCATGCAAACTGTTGTTACTTCAGCCACCGACCTCATCTCTTCAAGTTCCTGCTTGAATATCTCAATCGCTTTTACCGCATCCCCCTTTGCCTTATCCATAACCTCATAATGAAATCCTATCTCATGTCCCATATCTGCTATCTTTCGCATGATATCGGGGCGGAACACATCCTTAGTATGTCTAAAGTAATAGGTAGATGTTATACCACATTCATACTCAAGCTGCGCCATGTCCTGTGCCCGTCCTATGGCACGGTCCACATCGTGGCGTAGGATTATGCATTTATCAGTACAGTCCATTGTTAAATATTTATTTACGCTTAATGGGATATATTTGGAAGATACTATCGTTTGACATAGTTCTTCGTATTTTTTAAGGGTAAAATCTAAATCAATCATAAATTTGGACCAAAACTCAACACATAATCCTTAATAACCACCTTAAACAATTATTACACCCATGTCCCTGAAAAACAAAACCATGCACGGCATCTTATGGGTTTCGTTATCAAACGTATTAATAAAATTCATCAATTTCACCATAACCGTTATTCTCGCAAGGTTACTTGAACCCTCGGATTTCGG
>JAMJFV010000307.1 GCA_023544495.1 ANME-2 cluster archaeon | reverse complement strand
GATTTTTAAGAATACCATAACTTCCACAAGATACTTCAACATACTTACTATAATCGAAATATCTAAATAACTATTGACTCTACTGTAAAAACACGCACTTTAAAAACCAAATACACGATTATCAAACGCAAAAGTATCCAAGAAATAATGGATAACATTCAAAAAAGAAGACAAAAAAGGATGTGCCTGAGTGCCCTTGCCCTTCATCTCTGTCCTTTTTTCGTTGTTTTGGGTCTCTTTCATCGCTTCGTAACGCCGTATTCGGCGAATATTACTCATAATCGCCGATCCAATGACTAAACAAGTGACTCTGAACTGACCCCTGACAGGCAACTTGCCAGCTGGAAAAGGATGTTTGATCTGCCGGACAGTGGCCTCGACACCAGCCCGCAGGTTTCTGCCATCTTGTAAATGGATCTGACTTCGCTTACGCCGCTGAGAGACATTAGCTTGGGCTTGTGTAAAACGCAAGTGCCAACGAGGATCACGCTTACCCGGTTTCGCCGGACAGGCCTGTTTATATGGGCAAGCCTGACACTGATCCATAGCAAAATGGGCCACAAAGCTTTTTCTCTGACTGCTGGGTTGAACATTCACTTTCTGATCATTGGGACAGGTGATTTGCGTGGGCTTGCCTTCCTCAGTTTGCTTGATCTCAAATTCGGATAAGTGTAACTTCTCTGGGCTAGGTTTTCGCCCTCGTATGGCTGTTTGCACTTGCTCAATTTGTTCCTCTGCAAGCGTTTTATCCATCTCTGGACTGCCATATCCGCCATCTGTGTAAAGTGTCTCCAGCTCTGTGCGCTCTTTGAGCTCAGGCAAGGCCTCAGCCAGTAACTGGGTGTCATCCACGTTGTTGGAGGCTACCTGGACATTGGTAACCAATTGTAATTCGTTATCAGGATCGCAGGTTTCGGTGATATTGGCAGTATAGCCACGGTATCCCTGCCCGCGTTTGTTGCGATAGGTTGCTTCCAAGTCATCCGGTGATTGCAGACTGCTGGCACTCAATTGATCATTAGGCTTACTCTGGACAGTTTCCCGTTCCACTTGAAAGTGTTCACTGAATGTTCGTTCTAATACTTGATAGATAGGGTCTGTCTCATAATTGGGTTTCAGTTCAGTCAACAGCCGCTGCATCAATTCACCGATCTTCTGCAAATGGTTTTCTGTCTCTTCTCGTTTCATCCGATAGACATATTGACCAGCATGACCTTGGATAAAAGGTGCGAAAGCTTCGGCATAATGGGCTTGATCTGTCTCAGATAACATCCGCTGTACGCGCTGTATGACTGTTACCAGCAGTTGTATTCTGCCCATTTGCCTGATATTTGAAGCGATTTGGGTGCTGTCCATCCGTTGCTTACCGGTTTTGATCTGAAATGCTTCAATTTGCTCATCTGTCACTTGTGCAAAGGCTTGATCCAGCAAGTTCATGCCAGTTTCCTGCATAAAACGGCTCAAACGCTCTCGAAAGTTGTACAGCGTCCGCAGGTCAAAATGGCCTTCCCCCAATTGCCGATAGCCCACAGCATATCTGACCTGGACGTTATAACAGTACTGCTCGTACAGTTGCTCGTCAGTCCATCCGTGGCCTGCTTTTAGAAACTCCAGGCTAACAAGAACATTAACAGGAATATTGGGCCTTGAGGGACAATCTGCAAACAAAACCGCAAAGGGCGTCTCGTCAATTCGGCAGAAAAATTCTTTATAGAAGGTTCCACTCCATGCTTCCTTGATGCCTTTTTGTAACTTCTCAGGTAATTCGTCGACATGGCTGGTGAGTGGTATTTGGAAATGCGAATTATTTTTCTTGTACATACGATGCCTTTGGTGTGTTATGAATTCGATTTACCTTATTATATTAAAGTTC
>JAMJFV010000306.1 GCA_023544495.1 ANME-2 cluster archaeon | reverse complement strand
ATTATGAGTTTCAATCCCTCCAAGGTCTGATTTTAACACAGCAATGATTATAGTTTATACTAATCCAAAATATGTTTCAATCCCTCCAAGGTCTGATTTTAACTTTTCATTGGTTATAGTCACTATATTAATTTACTCGGGTTTCAATCCCTCCAAGGTCTGATTTTAACTATATTCAATTATTTATCGATGATGATTTGAATATGTTTCAATCCCTCCAAGGTCTGATTTTAACGGTAGATATCTTACCCTATATCGTTAACCTTGTGGGTTTCAATCCCTCCAAGGTCTGATTTTAACTTTGTTGCTCAATATATGGAGCCTTTGATTTTGCTGAGTTTCAATCCCTCCAAGGTCTGATTTTAACTGCGACTTTATCTTTTGATAAGAGCAGTGTCAATGAGTTTCAATCCCTCCAAGGTCTGATTTTAACACGAAATAACCACGAATGCTACCGTCAGCAAAACCAAGTTTCAATCCCTCCAAGGTCTGATTTTAACTATCGATGCCCGTGAGCAGGCAAAAATACAAAAAGGTTTCAATCCCTCCAAGGTCTGATTTTAACGCGCCGTTTTCTTATTCTTGCCGTGTTAGTTTCTAGGTTTCAATCCCTCCAAGGTCTGATTTTAACAAATTTCTTAGTCAAAGAAAAGAATAGGTGAAATTAGTTTCAATCCCTCCAAGGTCTGATTTTAACACATAGAACCAGAAACGGCCACGGACATTAAGAACCGTTTCAATCCCTCCAAGGTCTGATTTTAACCTCCCTGGGTGCCGTGTTGCCGGATGCCTCAGACATGTTTCAATCCCTCCAAGGTCTGATTTTAACGATCAGGCACCTTGACTTTTGAAATGTTTTTACAAGTTTCAATCCCTCCAAGGTCTGATTTTAACGGTGTAATTCTCGACAACCTGATTCAGGCTCGATTGTTTCAATCCCTCCAAGGTCTGATTTTAACGTGTCGTGGTGATTTAAGTGGCATGGAAGGATATGAACGTTTCAATCCCTCCAAGGTCTGATTTTAACGTGCCCGGCGTTCACGGGGTTCTACCCCTGAATGCGTTTCAATCCCTCCAAGGTCTGATTTTAACTTGCCGTGCTAGTTTCAGCGGGTGTGTCTATTTCGTTTCAATCCCTCCAAGGTCTGATTTTAACATGACGATGACAGATGAATTGAAAAAGGGGCTTTCTCAGTTTCAATCCCTCCAAGGTCTGATTTTAACATTATATGTTTTTTTGTCGACAGCTATACTGATCCTGGTTTCAATCCCTCCAAGGTCTGATTTTAACTGCGCTGAGCTACCAGCCTGATATTTGTTTGACCACGTTTCAATCCCTCCAAGGTCTGATTTTAACGAGCTCCCTGGGTGCCATGTTGCCGGATTCTTCTGATGTGTTTCAATCCCTCCAAGGTCTGATTTTAACATTCAGATAGAAGTTAACGGAGACCCTTTACACAGCAGTTTCAATCCCTCCAAGGTCTGATTTTAACCAGAGTCCGGGCTCTTGACCTGCATTCATTAATCATCGTTTCAATCCCTCCAAGGTCTGATTTTAACTAGTCATTATATTCATCTATTGGGTGGCGGTAACCTGTTTCAATCCCTCCAAGGTCTGATTTTAACTTGGCTTATTTAGACTAACTGTGAAACGCAATCGGAGTTTCAATCCCTCCAAGGTCTGATTTTAACTTTTAGCTCTCCTGTTTTCAAAGGGTCTGCCTGATGAGTTTCAATCCCTCCAAGGTCTGATTTTAACGAGGTGGCTCTGGCTACGAGTCCTGAGCGGTATCGAATCAGTTTCAATCCCTCCAAGGTCTGATTTTAACAGTAATGTAAGGCGGTTTTAGAAATGGCAGCAACAAAGTTTCAATCCCTCCAAGG
>JAMJFV010000305.1 GCA_023544495.1 ANME-2 cluster archaeon | reverse complement strand
CCCACGAATAACGCGCGATCCCCATTTTATCAGATGAACCGGAACCATTGAAAAGAACTTCTGTTTCTTCATTAACGGTCTGATCGGGGCCGGCAACAGCAGTGGGAGAGGTAACATCAGTTACGATAACGGTCAATTTATCCGTGTCAAAATTGCCATCAGAATCGCTCACATTAAGGGTGACACTATATTTACCTGGTTCAGTGTAGGTATGGGTTGTGGTGACACCGGTGGCTTCAACAGTTATCCCGTCACTGACATCGAAATCCCATGAATAACGTGTGATTCCCACATCATCAGATGAACCGGAACCATTGAAAAAAACTTCTGTTTCTTCATTAACGGTCTGGTCAGCACCGGCGTCAGCGGTGGGAAATTGGGCATCCCTGGCTGTAACAATGCCCACCGTAATAAATAGAAATAATACTCCAACAATCAATAAATGTAATTTCCTCAATTTTCATCACCCAATTTTAAGTACAACATTCTATTTAGCTAAATCTATACATCCGAGATACATTTCCAATTCGAATCTTATCGAATAATGTGGGATTACCTGGAAGTTGAGTATCTTCTGTCCTTCGAATAGCTAGTAATGTCCAATCCCCCAGATTGGCTATACTTAATACTAATACTATATATGAAAACAAGATAAATATGTCTTTCGGGACTATACAGATATTTCCATACATTGAATTATTCAAAAATTTGGCAGACTATTTATTAAAACCTTATTTAGTTCCTACAATTGCTTTGCCACGTAGTGAGAAGGCACATTTGCCTCTTATAACAATATTTAGCATCCTGGCCAATCCCCTTCGTCTTAAAATTTTTTACCAGATATTAATAATGTGAATACCGTGTTACGAGTCAGATGCTTGGGTGACCTAAATATATGTATGGGAGCAAAACAACGTTCTCCATATCATATGATGAAAAAATATCGACGTTAAGACATTTGGGGAAATGTTGAGTATTCCGCTGTTCAAGGCACTGCTGGTAGCAGCCCTTGTCGATCAGGGTAAGTATGTACTGGACATATTTATTATGTAGTGCTGAGTGTGGCAAATATCGGCCAAAACAATAGCCCTGAAAGAAATATTTAGCTATATTCTATGATATAACTAACTCTCTTGATGATTAATACGTGTATTCATCATTGGCTGGTTGTATCCATACTTTTAAGATTTTATGGTCCTTTGGGACGTCTTTCCATAGTTGGTCCTGAATCTGGTTTACTATTAGAATCGACTTCGTGCGTCAATGTACTAAACATTTTATCATAGTATATATATTTCTTGGTTATAGGGCGTGAATGGTCTGGAACAGATGTACGCTGCACATCCTCATGTATAACAGCTGAATTTTGTGTTAAGGAACTTCCTGGAATTGGTGAAGGTACTTTAATTATCGTTCTATTTTGAACGGACTCCTTGTTCCAAAAGCTTCCGGGCATAGATGATCTGCCCAGCGCAGGCAGTTCTTTCCATCTCTTTATGTTTACCATAAGTGATATCCCGCTTTCAGCCAGAGAATACTTATCATCACCCAACCATCGGCGACCGAACGTAACAGCAGCATCTGTTATCGTAAGTGATAATAGTAGCATCAGGATCATGACTGAAAAACCACTGACCTGGTTACCTTCAAGCCATCCCACACCTGTGTTCGTAACATCGAGAATGAACAATATGAGTCTCAATAATATATAGCCCAAACAGATGAAGACTATTGGATGAGCAAGGTTAAGGAACAGGGGATTGATTAATTTCCCATTTATTTTAACATTGGTGTCGTCTATTTTATCCCATTGTATGCTAACTATATATAATAAAGTGATTACAACAATGGCAAAAAATATCAGGTAATGTGGTACTTTTTCCTT
>JAMJFV010000304.1:753-1886 GCA_023544495.1 ANME-2 cluster archaeon | reverse complement strand
GTATCTTCAAAACCATCATTCTCACTGCTAGTATCTTCAAAACCATCATTCACATTGCTAGTATCTTCAAAACCATCATTCTCACTGCTAGTATCTTCAAAACCATCATTCTCACTGCTAGTATCTTCAAAACCGTCATTCTCACTGCTAAAATCGTCATTCTCAATAATAGTATCTATAATACTATTATCTTCACGTACAACCCGGGCAACACCCATCACTTTATCTGCGCCCTGTACGTTCATGATCTTAACACCCTGCGTATTGCGTCCCTGTATCCTGATATCCGATACCGGTACCCGGATAATGATGCCTCCGGAAGTGGTCACCATAAGTTCGTCGGATTCGTTCACTGCTTTCACATCTACCACAAGGCCATTACGAATGCTGGATATGATGGTTATGACACCCTGTCCGCCCCTGTTGATGTTGCGGTATTCACCAAACTCTGTCCGTTTCCCGAATCCGTTCTCGGTAATGGTCAACAGTGTTGCGTCATTACTGACGATATCCATTCCAACTACATGATCATCATTGACAAGCCTGATGCCGCGAACGCCCCTGGCGCTGCGGCCCATTGTGCGAACATCGGTCTCAGAGAAACGGATCGCTTTACCGTGCCGGCTTCCAATAATAATGTCCCTGGAACCGTCTGTCAATTTAACTGTCTGGAGTTCATCCCCTTCATCCAGCGTTATAGCTATAATGCCTCCGCGCCTGGGATTCTTGAAGGCTGACAGGTCGGTCTTTTTCACTACACCGCATCTGGTAGCCATTATGAGATTATATCCTTCTTCAAACCTCTTTACCGGTATCTGGGCAGTGACATTTTCTCCGGGTTCCACTTCAATAAGGTTGATTATGGCTTTACCGCGGCCTTGTCTTGAAGCTTCAGGTATCTCATAGACCTTAAGCCAGTGGACGCGTCCCCGGTCTGTGAAGAACAGGATATAATCATGTGTGGATGCCACGAACAGGTCCTCAACGAAATCGGATTCCTTGGTATCCATACCGATGACACCGCGTCCGCCCCTGCGCTGCTGCCTGTATGTATCAATGGGCATGCGTTTGATATATCCGCCGTTTGAAATAGTGACCACTACCTCTTCCACCGGTATCAGGTCCTCATCCTC
>JAMJFV010000304.1:0-743 GCA_023544495.1 ANME-2 cluster archaeon | reverse complement strand
CAAACAGCGCTATGGGGATGCCAGGCGCTCCCATAGCGCTGTTTGATATCAGCCAGTTCTTCCTTAATGAGGTTCAGTATCTTGGCACGGTCAGCTAACAGCTCAAGCAGCCACTGAATGGTTTCAAGCAGTTCTTTATGTTCGTTATCGATCTTCTCCCGCTCAAGACCGGTGAGCCTTTGCAGCCTCATATCCAGTATGGCCTTAGCCTGCTCCTCACTGAGATCGAAATTTGATATGAGCCCGGCTCTCGCCTCATCCACGGTCTTGCTTGCCCTGATAAGGGTAATGACCTGGTCGATATGGTCAAGTGCGATCTGCAGTCCTTCCAGGATATGGGCGCGTTTGCGTGCCTTCTCCAGTTCGAACTGGCTGCGCCGGGTGATAACCACTACACGGTGGTCAATGAAATGCACAATAAGTTCTTTCAGGGTCAACACCTGGGGCTGGCCGTCCACCAGTGCCAGGTTGATAATGCCGAAGGAGGACTCCATCTGGGTATGTTTGTACAGCTGGTTTAACACCACATCTGCATTGGTACCACGGCCCAGTTCAATTACAACCCTGATGCCATCCCTGTCAGACTCGTCCCGCAGGTCGGTAATGCCAGCTATCTTCTTTTCCTTGACCAGTTCGGCAATGTTCTCGATGAGCTTGGCCTTGTTCACCTGGTAAGGCACCTCATCAATGATTATCATCTCCCGATTCTTATTTTCCTCAATACTGGTCTTTGCCCGTATCTT
>JAMJFV010000303.1 GCA_023544495.1 ANME-2 cluster archaeon | reverse complement strand
ATCAAGTGTTCCTAAACGATTATATTTATTATCATTAAGATTGAACAAACCAATTATTAATTTGAAATATATCCAATAAAATGTATTAAAAATTACATCACCCGTCCTGCATAATATCCTGTTCTCAATCACCTGTTCAAAAGGTATCTTCCAATCAAGAAGTCTAACAAGTTCCCTATCTGCAATATTTCTTTTATTCTGCACCTCACGTCTCTTATTCAATATCTTGCCCGGATTAGTCAGCACCCACCAATATGCCCTCAATTTGTTTCCCACATACCGATGACCATTAAGCACAGCATGCCCCCACGTTACAATTTCAGTTAACAAAATTGCAGGAAACATAAGTACAAGCATCCTTAAACTGCAATTCTTCAACAGCATAAGATAGCGGTTCCTCTCAAGATAGAACTCCTTCCAGGGTGCGATCGATAACTTGAACTTATGATACACAAAAGACGCTGGCACGAACATGATCCTATGCCCCATAAGGCGGGCACGCCATGAAAGGTCGGCATCATCCAGGTACAGGAAAAAATCCGGGTCAAAACCTCCCAATTGCTCAAAAACTTCCCTGCGTATGGCAAACGAACAGCCGGATATCGCACCCACCTCTTCAGGTTTTGAATACGATGATGATGGTTCATACAGTCCCCTGCAAAAGTCCAGCCCTGTATAGTGGATTGAATTGCCGCAGGTATTGATCTTTTCTTGCTGGTCATACATGAGGATCTTTGAAGTGGTGAGCCCGATACCAGGATTATCCTTAAAAGGTCTTATCAGCTCTGCCAGCCAGTTGGGATCTGCCACAGTATCCGGGTTCAATATAACAATATATTCGCCACTGGCATGCTGGAATCCAAGATTGTTCCCTGCAGGATAACCCAGGTTGGAACCGGTTTCCACAAGCCTGATATGGGGATAGTCAGTTCCTAGGAATTCAGGGGTATTTTCTGTAGATGCATTGTCCACTATGATGATTTCGTAATTGGGATACGTCTGGTTTTCCAGGGATGGGATGCATTCAGCCAGGTCATCCTTGCTATTGTATGAAAGCAGGATAATACTGGCCAGTCTGTTATCAGTGTTTGAATCGTTATACATTGGTAATGGTAATAATTTATTGATCGTATTAATTGAAAATATTGGTTGTCAATTATTTATTTCTATTATACTCATTGTTCATCCTCTACATCGAATGCAGTATGAATCCCGCACATATTGTTATGCCTTCCTGTAAGCCTCAAGGAACTCATCCCTTGAAATACCTGCCTGGGTGCATATTGTCCTCAATGTTGATGCCTTGACTTTTCCGTGATTAGGCATAGTCAATGGCGTTTTGCTTCCATCAGGATTCTCACGCAGCATTGAAATATGTTCTTTTTCCCTGATGACCTTAAAGCCCAAAAGCTCCAGTGCTTTGATAACCTTTCGTTTCGGAGCATCGACCGGAAATTTATTATTCAAGCTTGTGCACCTGTTTCAGCAACAAAGGCCTCCAAAATAGGGGGATCAACTTCGAGAGATTCCCTGCCGAATGTTTCAATATGGAAACGAATCGCCGACCTCACATCAGCAAGGGCCTCTTCATAGGTATCACCCTCTCCCACCACAATTCCCTTGATTCCTAATGGATAGGCCACATAACCATCCTGATGTTTCTCTATAATAACTTTAAACTGTTGCATATTCAATTGCTCCATTCATAGATCTTAATAATATGAAATGTTCATTATTGCCTTATAGATGTAACCCCGAGTAATCTACCATGAATCCCTTCTCGATTCGACACTGTTCCATTTTCCAGTTATTTTCAAGACGCTGATTTAGGTTGTATCAGCGTTAATCTGCGTCTAATAAATTTGTTGAAATCACTACATTTTGGTATTG
>JAMJFV010000302.1 GCA_023544495.1 ANME-2 cluster archaeon | reverse complement strand
CAGATGTTTGCCAAATGCATTGGCAGTGTATTCATATTCTGCACTTGCTTTCGGATACATTGAAGAGAGCTCTGCATAACTCAATCCGGTAAATAATGCAATAAGGGCTGCCAGGCAAAATGAGATCCACACTGAATTTCCTGCAAGTCCTGCTGCCTGACCGATAAGAGCGTAAATCCCTGCACCCAGAATTACCCCTACACCTGCCATGGTAACCTCAAATAGTCCCAATTCACGTTTTAATTTTATTACTTGACCCATGAAAAAATTCCTATTTGTATTTCTTCAGACAATGAATTATTATTCAATGTTGTGACAAAGAGATTATTATTCAATGTTGTTAAGGATTTGCTGTTATTTTGATAATTGGAGTTTAAGAAAGACCCCGGTATCCAGTATGTTCGTCGAAGAAAAGCTAATTTCAAGGGAGGAAATGATCTCTTCCACTTCCTTCACCCTAATTGAAGAATGGGCCCTCACGATGTTGAGAAAGATGAACGATAACCACCAGCCATATTTCCTTTTTGGCTTGGCATTTGTTTCTTTTGTTGTATCCCGTCTGATATCATAGATCCATGCTTCACCATCGATTTTAAGGACACGATGGATCTCTGTGATATATTCTGCAGGATGCAACCGGTGATGTAAACTCAATGTACTCAAAACAACATCAAAATGTCCATCCTCAAATGGTAGATCGGCTGCACTGGCAAGTTGAAACTCAACATTGTCAGATAATCCCCTATCGCTTGCATTTTTCCTTGCTATCTCTACCATACCGGGAGAGAATTCAATCCCGGTTATTTCCAAACCGGAAGATCTCCTGGCGATCTCGAAAGGAAGATACCCCGGCCCGGTCCCCACATCCAGCACATTTCCTGAAGTTATCGTTGAAGTCACTTCGTATGCTACTTCTTTATACAGGTCCCCCATAATAAGATTCTTTTTTGCGATCAGCGAATATATCCAGGCTATGGGAGAAGGTATACCCTCGATCCGAAAGATCTTGTTCATGATCGTTTCCTGACAACAGCATTATAAATTAATGCAATTATGGCTCCCCCTATTGCACCGTCTACAAATCCCCATAGTGCTCCAATGATGCTACCTATAAAGGTACTGCCATACCCGATGTAGACAGGTGATATCATTTCAACGAGGTCGGTTCCATATCCGAACATTGATGCCCAGCCAAGCAGGAGCAGGTAAAGTGCACAGATTCCACCTATTCCAAGGCTCAGGGCTTTTACATTTAATTCTTCCATATACTATATTCCCCCTGTAGATTCACAATTAACATGAAACTTTCTAATCTTATGGGTATAAGGTTCAATCCTTGTAGGTACTTCCCAACCGCTCCACCAGTTCTCTCACACCCACACACATCAAAACCGACCGCTCTATCATCAAATTCACTGTCCCCTCAATACCCAGGGTCCGAAAATCCGTCCGCAATCCATACACAGGTAATCCTCGCGCATAGGCATACCCGATCTCCCACGCCGTGCCCGAATCCACATCCACACCATCCAGCACCGCTACCATAAGATCAGCACCATCAATGGCATCCCTGTTCTTACTGAATATATTCTCCTGGCGGTATCGCTCATCCTTTGTGTCATTAGAGTGTTCCTGGGGCAGGAAAACCACCAGTCCGATCTCCTCGATCTCATCCCTCAACCTTGAATTAAATTCACATTCGGCATCGGAAAAAAGTGGGGCTGCAAGATATACATTTTTCATCGAATCTGGATTGTCATAACAAGCAAATAAGTTTTCTTAATGAGGCTGAAAGTATTGGTCTATTGATATGCAGCCAGAAACACTCAAATACACCCTCATCTCATAAAAAGAACAGGCGATTAACATGGACAAGGTTGACAGTTCACAATTCCA
>JAMJFV010000301.1:0-1810 GCA_023544495.1 ANME-2 cluster archaeon | reverse complement strand
GTTCCTCTACAGGTTCCTCTACAGGTTCCTCTACAGGTTCCTCTACAGGTTCCTCTACAGGTTCCTCATCTTCATCTCCGGTGATTGTCTGCTCGATGAATGGGTAGATTCTGGTGTTGACATCATCGTTTGCAACCTTGATCTTTATTTCTCCTGCAATGTCGATTATTGTGTCCTTGGTCAATGTGATTTCATCCGGATTGGACATTGTAATGACACTATCTATGCTGTCAACTTCCAACTTACCGTATGTATCTTCTGCCTTAATCTCAATTGCTGCATCTGCAATTTGCCAGATACCGTCAACGATCATGAGGCTGTCTACCTGACCCTGGAATACCTGTTTGATATATACTTCAAGTGTTACAATGTCTTCTTCACCTGCAACAGTCTGGGAGTAGTTGTATCTGAAGCCAGCAGATTCAATATCGATGACTGCATCATCAACGGTTTCGCCATCCTTGGTGAGCTCCATCCAAACCTTGTTACCATTCACATCAATCTGCTGTGGCAAGAGTGCATATCCATCTGCAAGATCGTATGACTCCCCTGCTCTGATTGTGTGAGATTCATCCTCGTTGATAAGAAGCTTTGACAACTTACTTGCATCATCTAATGCGAGTGGAACATATTCCTCTGCAAGGAATGCGATCTTGTTGAAGTTCGCAGGACCATTTGTATCCAAATTGCTTGACTTGTAGTCAGCTGATTTAATAGTTGCCTTGTATTCAAGATCGGTTGAATCAACTGATCTGTTATCATTCGCACCAGTACCATTCATGGTTATAGTCAGATTCTCATATTGTGTATTTGCATCCAAATCATAGAAGAAAGCTGCAAATGTGTTTGCATCCCATGTATATGTCTCAAAAGCTCCAACACCAGTATCAATACCAGTTGCATTTGTAACAATCGCTGTACCACGCACCTCATATGTATCAGGTGCGGTGTAGGTCTTTGCAACATAATATCTCAATACATCATTATCATCATCTGCGACAACAATCTTGATATTCTCTATGAGTGCATATTCATTGCCACCTGCAAGTGTAAGATCATCACTCAAAATAAGCTTAATCCCAGTGGATTCAGCGTCGATTGTGCTTGCCTCTAACTTTCCGAACTTGTCCTCAGCCTTGATCTCTATTGCTGCATCTTCGATCTGCCAGACACCGTCAATAATCATGAGGCTGTCTACCTGACCCTGGAATACCTGTTTGATGTATACCTTAAGAGTCATAATGTCTTCTTCACCTGTAACAGTCTGGGTATAGTTATACTCCACACCACCACTTGAAATATCAATAACTTCGTCTTCAATGGTCACGCCGTCTTTGGTGAGCTCCATCCAAACCTTGTCACCATTCACATCGATCTGCTGTGGTACAAGTGCATATCCATCTGCAAGATCGTGTGGCTCCCCTGCTCTGAGCGTGTGTGATTTATCTTCATCAATGAGAAGCTTTGAAAGCTTGTCAGATGAAATTGGAATATATTGTTCTGCAAGGAATCCCAGTGTATTGTATCCACCGGTTACAATATCCAAAAGATTACCACTCTCGAAATCAACAACGAGTACACTACCTGTTGTGTAATATGTCTCGGTTGCTAGTAAAGGTCCATCAGTTTCATTCCTAAGAACAAATTGTTCATTTCCTTCGCCTTCGTCGAAATCATAGTAGAATCCTGCGAAGTCATCTGTGGTTATGGTATCATTACCAGTCACCACACTACTTCTTATCTCAACCGAGCTCACTGCGCTTGCCGGAATGACTGATAATAATACAGTCAAGACCATCAACACAGCCAG
>JAMJFV010000300.1 GCA_023544495.1 ANME-2 cluster archaeon | reverse complement strand
ACCAAGTCCAGCAAGTTCGTACCCTTGAAGTGATGGAGGAAAAAGGATGTCAAGAATTCAATATTCAGTTCAGACAGACCCGGAAACCACATCCATTGCGATGGGGCATGAATTACATATCTCACCCAGACATTGCAGGGAGATATGCAGGGCCATCAAAGGAATGAAGAGCGAACGTGCAAAACAGTACCTTACCGAGGTAGCTGCCCTGAAAATGGCAGTTCCGTTCAAGCGGCATAATGACAGTATGGGACACCGAAGGGGTCCCATGGCCGCGGGAAGGTACCCCCAGAAAGCTGCAAAGGAATTTATCAAAATACTGGTAAACGCAGAGGCTAACGCTGAATATAAGGGGCTTGACCCCCAGCGTATGAAGATCAGTCACATTTCTGCCAAACAGGGACGTGTGATACATGGTTATAGGGCCAGGGCACGGGGCAGCTCATCACCCAAGAACACCGAGACCGTGAACATAGAAGTGGTACTCCAGGAGGTGCAGTGAACATGGGAGTAGAGAGAAAGTTCGTGCAGGACGGGCTGACCAAAGCAATGATCAATGAGTATTTCACCAAACAGCTCGAACGTGCCGGATATGGTGGAATGGTCATGAACCGCACGCCCATGGGTACCCAGATAACGCTGTTAGCAGAGAAACCGGGAATGGTCATAGGTAAGGGTGGAAAGACCATACAGCGGCTTACCAGGGACATGTCATATCTCTTCAATGTGGACAATCCGCAGATAGAGGTACAGGAGGTCAAAATACCTGAACTCAATGCCCAGATGATGGCAAACCGCCTGGCAAATGCCCTCGAAAGAGGATGGTATTTCAGGAAGGCAGGGCATAACATGCTCAGACGTATCATGGAATCTGGAGCACTGGGCTGCCAGATCATAATTTCCGGAAAACTTACCGGTCCCCGTTCAAGGATTTCCAAGATGGTCGATGGTTACATTAAACATGCAGGCAAGCCTGCTGAAGAGCTGGTAGATACCGGTTATGCAATGGCAGTGAAGAAACTGGGCGCGATCGGTTGCTGTGTACGCATCGTACCCCCGGGCACAATACTTCCCGGCAAGTTCCATATGCTCAAAGAGACGGCTCCTGTGGCACCTGAAGTTGCTGGACCTGAAGCAAAGGAAAGCATAAAAGAGGTAGTAGAAAAAGCCCCTAAGAAAAAGAAGGCTGAAATGACCAACATCAGACAGGTCGGCAGTATATGGGAGCACAGGCATGATGACATGGACTGGCATCCTATGTCCAGGCCGCACGATACACCCGCTGCTTCCAAACCGGAAGAGGTTGTTGAGGCAGAGTCTACAAAAGAGATCGAAGTGACTGATGCAATACCAGCTGAAACAGTGGCCGGAACTGCCGCACAGCCAGAGGGCGAAACACAGGTTAGCGAGCAGACGCGCATAAACAACGATGTTGAAGAGCACAAGCATGAAGGTTATGATTACTGGCATCCGTCCAAAAGAGTGCACAAGGTAGAAGGGGATGATGAGTGATGGCCATATTGCGAGTGGATGAGATACGGAATATGAGCAGCATCGAGAAACTGGATGAACTGGATACCCTCAACGCTGAACTCATCAGGGAACGTGCCATTGCCTCGGCTGGTGGTGCACCTGAAAATCCGGGCCGCATTGGCGAGATACGCAGGACCATTGCACGGATCAAGACCATACAGAATGAAATTGGTGAATGATCGGAGGTCATACATGCAGATAACACCCCAAAATCTCATCCATCATGAACTGATAGGGCTTGAGGCTGAGGTGGTGGACTGTACCAATACTGCTCAAATAGGAATTAGAGGAAAGGTGATTGACGAAACGAGAAACACCATACACATTGATGCGGGTAACAGGTGCGTTAAGACCGTGCCCAAATCCCATACTCAATTCATGTTCACAAT
>JAMJFV010000002.1 GCA_023544495.1 ANME-2 cluster archaeon | reverse complement strand
CCCTTCAGGTACTCAGCCACTATGTAGCTGTACTTTGTTTTTTCAGGCGACAGACCCACAACTGCCACATTTTTGTAGTTTTCCAATATTTCCTTTATTTCAGAGTCACTAACCATAATCCAGCTCCAGAGATTTTTGGTTTCGATGTTAATCTACCTGATTGCATTGCATGTGAGGTACTATCTTGAGTAAATCGTGGTATCTGGATGGAATGCATACCACGCAAACCAGAAGTCCCTCTCCTTGACAACCTTAGTCTCAGGGTTTTGGGTCTTTTCCACACATCCCATTATGAGGAAAGAGAACAGGATTAAAAAAGGTATTATCACTTTTTTATACATAATAAATTCCCCGCATATCAATTACAGATGTTATTTCATATAAATGTTATTGAGAATGTCTCTAGATGCAGAACAAGTGCTACTGGCTATTTTAAAATGTAATTATCTGATAACTTTTCAACAGCAGTTCCCTGAAGCTCGGGTGTCCCTCATATTCTTCTATCAGAGGAATGCTGGATGCCGTTACACTCTCTTTGACCCCAAAAGCCCCTGCGCAATAGCTGCAAACTTCGGTAGAATTGCCCTTTAATGATTCAAATAGTTCATGAAACATGTGCTCAGGTTTAGAAAGCACTTTAATCCACTTGGTTCCAGTTCCATCAAAGATGAGCTTAAATTCATCTTTTGCATCTTTGAATTCTTTTGCTGCAAGAAGTGCATTGTGAACTCTTGCCGTATCTTCATGCGTTTCTATATCTGCTAAAATTACAATCGCCACTTTTATCATTCAAACCATTCCTTGTTATTTCTTTCCCTTTCAGTTATTTTTCCATAGCACGATTTTAAAAAAATAAAAGGGAAAAATGTTTTCCCCCTTACCAGATCACTGCTGATGCATGCGGAATATAACCATCTACTGTGGCCATAGCGCCGGTAGTTACGTCATATACAGTTGTAGTGCCATCGCTGATATAAGTACCCATACATAATAGCGATGAGCCACTTTTTTCAAAACTCGTTACAAGTCCGTTCATCATATTATACCAGATTTGAAGCTCACGTTCCATGATTTTCTTTGTTTCTTCAAGCGGTAATGCAATGTAAATGTATGTAAAACCGCCCACCCTGAACACCCTGAATTTTCGGTTTATCATACCTTTATCCTTTAATGTCTGGATCGAACGCTGGATAGAACTTCTATCCTTTTTAAGAGACTCTGATACTTCAGAAATGGTAGATTCGGGATGATCGAGAAGATAAAAATAGACCTCTATCTCATAATCCTTTATCTTAAAAACGCATCGTATGACATCATTAAAATTAGGCTCGGGGGCCATCATAAGTTCTTCCACGGTCTGGAATTCTATCTTCTTTTCAATATTCAAAGAATCCATAACTTCACCTTATTATTGAATACTATGTATAACTTCAAGAGTTCAATACGGAATACATATCACCTATACTTCTCAAGACCTTGAATCCCTTATCTGTGATCATGTAGTCCCCCCGCTCATGGCGCTGTAAGATCATTCCGCTGTCAAGCAGTTTCTGCAAATGGAAAAGTAAATTCCCTCCGCGAAGCCCTGTAAGTTCTGAAAGTGAAGAAAATGTTTTTGTTTCTATTGCTATTGCTTTCAGTATTTGCAGGCGTTGTTTATTGGATAGTGGCTCAAATACATCGACTATGAATTCTTCTGGAACAGTGGGGATCTCCTCTTTTTTTTCTCCATTTGCATTATAGATTCGAAGAGAACGCATCAAACTTATCTGTTTTCCAAAGAGGTTCTGGACATTTGAAAAACATTTTTCGCACTGCTTCGAGGGTGAATTGCTCCTCATATCGGTTAAATCTGACTGGTTTTTCAAAATAACATCTTCATGAACTTCATCCTGTTTTATCAGGTTTGCATTATTGTGCAGGAATCCTGTGAAGTTTGATTTACAAGTCTCCCTCATCTCGCATTTTTTAACCATATTACTTTCAAGACCTCCCTCGATATCGTCAAGAACATGCCCGATGATCGCATTCGTAAAATTAGTACGGGAACCTGAAAGAACATGTTCAAGGTGCTGCTGGCTTGACTTCTCCATAAATCTTTTCAGGTCATTGTGCATCTCATACAGCTTTTCTTTTATTTCGAGGATTTCCCTGTGAGAACTCTCTCTTTTATTAGCCATATGAGAAGTTGTTTTGTCGTATCAGGCTAAAAAGGTTTCTATTAAAACCTTGAAGGTTATGTTTGTATATTAAAATGTAGTTGGTATATTTTTATGACGGCTAAATATATCTAAATAACCTGACAATCTGTTATTGAGGTGAAATAAATGCCTGAATGGAAATATACAAACAAAAGTGTGACAAAAGAAGAAGCTCAAAAGTCATTAGCTGCCGTAAAGAGCGCATGTTTCAAATGTGAAACACATGGTTCCGGCTGCCCGATCTCAAAAACAACAGGTGACATAAAAGCAATGTTGGAGGAAGAAGCATGAGCGTCCAAGATGAAATCCATGCCCAGATCGTTGGAGGACTTGCAGGTGGGAAGTTCCCGATAAAGACTCCGGAACAACTCCTTGCAGCATTCCCGGACGGCGCAAATACCACATGCAAATCAGGTTGCGGATGGGATTACAGAGAGCCAGATCGTAGAAGTGCTTGGAGTGATGGAATTGTTCACAGGCTACAATAAATTCCTGGATTCACTCGCTGTACCGCTTACTTAGATAAAAAATTAATTTCGAAGAGGTGTAGGAAATGAAAGTTCTTGGAGTGAGTGGAAGTCCCACAGAGAATAGCAATACTGATGCATTGATAAATGCAATACTTGATGCTACGGGTGCAGAGACTGAATTTGTCAAATTATCGGAAATAAATGTAGGTCCCTGCATAGCATGCATGAAATGTGTCCAGACCAATGAATGCGTCCTCAACGATCATTTCAAGTGGCTCTCAAAGAAAGTCATGGAAGCAGATGCTATCGTGGTCGGGTCGCCAACATACTATGGTGCTGCAAGCGCTTTTATGAAAGCGTTTATAGAGAGGCTGTATTCTAAGAGGCATGTAAAACTCCTGATGCGCGGAAAAATCGTAGCGACAGTGGCTGTAGGGGTTGCTGCTGAAAAGATGGTTGCAGAGTGGATGGGAAATGCCCTTCGTGCCGGAGGGATGGAAATAGTAGGCAGCATGACAGCCAAAGGAACACCGTGCTGTTTTGTTTGCGGACCGGGTGAGACATGCAATTATACTGTCTGGAATGCCTACTCGAAAGAACTGACAGGCATGGAGTTGGGCGTTGAGGAGGCGTACAAGGGGTATCTTGAACTTCTCCCTGATAACAAGCCATATGCACATGGCTCTGCTAAATTCCTGAAAAGCTACAGGTCGGTTAAGGATGAACTCCTGGTAATGGCTGAGGCGCAGAGGATCGGAAAGCTGATCAAAGAGAGAATAGAGAACAGCAAAATGATAGCAGGCGATTCAAAATGCAAGTGTTAGGAATAAGCGGGAGTCCGGTTAAAAACAGCAATACCGACAGGCTGATTAAAACAGTGCTTGAAGCTACAGGCCTTGATTATGAATTTATTAAACTTTCAGAGTACGATATCCATCCATGCAGGGCATGTCTTGGCTGTGCCGGGGACAACATCTGCAAGCAGCAGGACGACTGGTATATAATCGAAAATAAGATCAAAGAATGTGCTGCTCTAATTATTGGTGGCTATCCTACTTACGGCACTCTTGACTCAAGAACTAAGATGCTGACAGAACGGATGTACTCCATGCATCATCAAAAAATGCTAAATAAAGGTAAAATTGGAGTAGCTGTGGCAGTCGGGATTGGACGAGGAATACCAAGTGTAGATCATGCCATGGATCAGATTGCTGCTTTTATGGAAATGGAAGGAATTAATGTCATCGGTAAGCTCAGCGGAACCGGGAACGTCTCATGTCTTTCATGCGGATATGGAGGTACCTGCAAGATAAGCGCAGTTCCGTTATTGTTCAGCAAAGGTGCTGTGCCTTCGAAGGATAAATATACGACTATAGAAGACCAGAAGGATGTCATTGAGATAGCAAATGAAATAGGGCATAAAATCAGAGATGGATTTATTAAAATAATTAAATAATTTAATACCAGTCCTGACCCGGATTGAATACACCCACGTCCCTGTCTATCGATGCCAGAGTCGAACTCTGCCCTCCCTGTCCTGTGGTGAAAAGCAGTACAGGTTTGCCTGCCAGTTTATCCCTTACAATATAAAAATCTTCAAATAGGCTTTTAAGCTCCCCTGCCATATATTCAAAAGCCGAATGAGACCAAAATGCAAAAGCGTCAGCATCTGCATCTGAGGGTTTAGTATCCCTTGCTCTCTTCAACTCGACACTGACCCCGCCAGCACTCCTTGCCCCTTCAGCGACCGCCTGTGCGAGTTTTTCCGTGTTACCTGTTCTCGATGCATATACTATCAATATTTTTGGTTCAGCCATATTTTACCTCCCAATAATGTTTTGAATTTTTCAGTTTGCTTGTGCTTATTTTACTCACGACATACAGAGAGTTATCATGTATGATGTAATTTGTACCAATGTCAAAAAAAGATGCATAAATGGAGGTAAGACAAATATGGCTGGATGTTGCACACCAAAAAAGACCCTTGCACCGGATGACACATGTGGATCAGGAAAGAAATTCAAGGATTGCTGAGGAAAAAATAATATAAGAAACTATATATCATAAAAACTGCAAATATCACTTAGGGGCGAATTATTTTATGACTGCAAGAGAAGAATTAGAAAAGTTAGCAAAAGAATGTGAAGAATGTGCCGGTAAAGATGCAGCGTCTTTCGAAGAACATTTTGAGAAGTGCCCTGCATGCCAGGAACGCAAGGCAAAAGCTGAAAAGCTCGCACAAATAACCGACATGATGCAAATGCTGGCATCAAAACCCGAGGAAGACAGACGTCAGATCCTGGGGGCACGGATGGAGCAATTTTCCGTTCTGCCAGAAGACAAAAGGATAGCCGCAATAACCGACATGCTCGACGGGATATCAGAACTGTCTGAAGAAGACAGGATCAAGGTTGTTAAAACCAGGACCGATCAAATTACAAAACTTCCAAAAGAAAAGAGAGAAATCCTGATGGGAGCTTTGAAGAAAATAATGTCAGCGTGGCCTGAAGATAGGAAGATGATGGAAAAGCGTGCGATGATGGCTGCTACACAGGATTATTTCATCCTGAAGAGAATGATGGTCCGGAATATGTTTAAGAAAATGCTGATGTGATTTTTAATTCTTTTGGAGGTATTTGAAATGCCAGTTGATGATACAAAGGAAAATCTGGCTATCTGCATGAATTACTGCGGAACCTGTCCAAGTCTGCCGTATCCCCAGCAGCCAATGCTGTTCTGTGCAAGGGGTAAATCGCCAGAAAAAATCGTAAAAAAAGGCTGTAAATGCCCTGCTTGTATGGTATATGCCAGATATAAGCTGAAGGATATGTACTTCTGTGATATTGGGAAAGCACCGTGAAAATAGGACTTAATGCAAATGTGCGTTAAATATCAGTGAGGGAATATAATATATCGCAATGAAAAGCTACTGCTGCCAAAGGGAGGTGACAAGATATGGCTGAAGAAAAGCAATACAAGTGTAATATGTGCGGTGCTACATTTGAGTCTGAATCAGAGCTAATGGAGCACGCAAAAAAAGAACATGAAAAGTCCAAATAAGAAGCTTGAGAAGAGTGAAAGTTAAATTACAATCGCACTCTGGCGGGATAAATGAGAGTTTGTAGTATCAAAAAGTAACGATTTCATGCTAAAGCGAATATCAGATAAAGCACTTGAATACGAGAATTATTTAATTCTTCTCATAATCCCGATTTTTCTTTTTATCCTGACAGGTATTGTCAAGAGTGATGCTGGTTACTGGACTGAATTCTGGTGGATGTTCCCTGTTGCCATCGTGATCGCAACTGTCGTAAATACGGTGGGCATAAGCGGCGCGGCCCTTTTTGTCCCTTTTTTTGCACTCGTATTCCCTGCACTTGCATTCGGGCTCACTCCGGGGCAGAGCGTGATGCTGGGATTGATAACCGAATCCTTCGGGATATCAAGTTCCACTTTTGCCTTTATGCGATTTGGCCTCGTAGATAAGAAAATGGCTTTTCGCTCTCTTACCGGAGCGGTGCCTGTGGTTATAATTTCTTCAGTTGTATCCTTCTATTTCCCGGAAAAAATCATCTATTTTCTCATAAGCTTTGCATTGCTTATTTCAGTCTATTCTTTAGGGCATGCTGAAAGGATCAGGGCATTTGGGGAAGAACTGGCATCCAAAAAAAGCCTTACCGTCACACATCAACATAAGGCAACTCCAGAAAATGTAACACTTACAGACAGGAATGGAAAAGTTTACAATTACTGCAGGTGTGCATACAGGACCAGGCTGTTCGGGTATTCTCTGGGAGGTATATTCCAGGGGGTGTCGGGGTTCGGAATCGGGGAAATGGGCGTGGTTTCAATGATCATCTCGGGCATTCCGGCTAAAGTAGGAGTCGGAACAAATCATATTATCGTGGCGGGAACAGCCATTGTGGCGTCAACCGCACATCTTTTAAGGGCGTCTGCAACTGGGGGTGTAGAGACACCGTGGAACATTATTGCCATGACAGTTCCTGCGGTCATAATCGGCGGTCAGCTTGCACCGTATGTCGCAGCAAGAATGAATACCGCAGTTCTGGAAAAAGTGCTCTCAGCGCTTTTTGTCATTCTTGCGATCGCCTTATTATATATCGGTTTCAGGTGATTCGAGGAAGTAGATATAAATGACACAATACAGATGCGATGTTTGCAATGTTTTCGAATATGATGATACGCGGGGGAACTCGCTTACAGGGATAAAACCCGGCACAAAACCTGAAGACTTCCCTGATGAGTGGAAGTGCCCCATTTGTGCGTCGGATAAATCACACTTAAAGCCTGTCAAAGAGGAAGAGGAGATTGCGCAGATAGATGAGATCATGACCTGCCCCCATTGCGGAGCCAAAAATAAAGTGACAATTTCCACTGCTAAAATTGATCTGGGCGGATATCTGGCAGAATGGAAACGGGACAGGGATGACCTGGAAATATACATGGCGGATATCCATACGATTTCCGTGACCGGGGAGTCAATCATCGAACCAATGAGGACGACAAAAAATGTGCTCTCATGGGATGACATTCTGATAAAAGGTGCTCAACTGGCGAAAATTCCCTTAAATAAAGACGAGCCTGTGAATACCAGAACCACAATAGGTCCTGCGGCGAAGCATCCTCTTATAATCGAAACACCTATTTATGTAACCCATATGTCTTTTGGCGCTCTGTCAAAAGAAGTTAAAACTGCTTTAGCAAAAGGGAGCGCTGCTGCCAGAACCGCCATGGGTTCAGGAGAAGGCGGGATTATGAAGGAGTCTCTTGACAATGCCTATAGATACATTTTTGAATACGTGCCCAACAGGTACAGCGTCACTGATGAGAACCTCAGGAAAGTGGATGCCATAGAAATAAAGATCGGTCAGTCGTCAAAACCAGGCATGGGAGGTCATTTGCCTGCAGAGAAGGTGACCCAGGAGATTGCGGAAATCAGAGGTTTCCCTGAAGGGACCGATATTGTGAGTCCGTCTCATTTTGAAGACATAAGAAACAGGGATGATCTGAAAAAGAAAGTGGACTGGCTAAGAGAAAAATCCGATGGAAAGCCCATCGGGATAAAAATCGCAGCAGGTCATATAGAAGATGACCTGGAAATAGCGACCTATGCGGGACCTGATTTTATAACCATCGATGGAAGACCGGGCGCAACCGGGGCTTCGCCCAGGTTCGTAAAACAGGCAACGTCAGTACCTACTGTTTTTGCCCTATACAGGGCAAGGAAATATCTTGACAGGAAAGGGATAAAAGACATATCCCTTATTATCACAGGAGGTCTTCGGGTGTCCTCGGATTTCATTAAAGCGTTAGCTTTAGGGGCTGACGCTGTTGCAATAGGAACTGCAGCGCTGATGGCATGCGCATGCCAGCAGTACAGGCTGTGCGACACGGGTAAATGCCCTGTCGGCGTCACTACACATAACCCGGAATTAAGGGGAAGGTTAAAAGTTGAGTACTCTGCCAAGAAATTGGAAAATTTTTTAAGGGTTTCCACGGAGGAATTAAAGGATTTTGCACGATTGACGGGAAATGATGATGTGCATAAATTGAGCATAAAGGATCTGTGTACGACAAATTCTGAGATCTCAAATCATACGGAGATCACACATGTTTAGGGAATAGAGGCATATACAATGGTCGTACCCATTAAGAAAAGGTCAAAAAAGTCAGGTTTTCCCCCTGGGCTCTTGTCCACATACATCTTGAGGACGATTGTTGCTCCCAGCCGGGAAGAGATTCTCTTCCTTGGTGCTACTGTCAGCATCAGAACGGTGATGGGGTACTTTTTAGCGAAGGAAGCGGCAGAGTTCGATAGCAGTAGAAAAGAGGTTGGTTGATTTATGAAATTTGAAACCAGAGTGGAAGAGATAATAAAACGGACACCAGATGTAAAGAGCTTCAGGTTCAGGAGACCGAAGGGGTTTGACTACGATCCCGGTCAATTTTTATTCGTAACAATTCTGAACGAGGGTAAAAAAATCACAAAGCATTTTACGATATCAAGCAGTCCGACAGAAAAAGAGTTCATTGAATTCACAAAAAAGATCACAGACCATGAGTTCTCAGTCGCTCTTGACATGCTCAAAATCGGAGACTGGGCATACCTTAATGCTCCCTATGGAGATTTTACCTTCAAAGGCGAATATCCCAGAGTAGTGATGATAACAGGGGGCATCGGCATAACGCCTCTCAGGAGCATGATTAAATACTGCACGGATAAGGGAATGAACTCCCGTATTACTTTTTTATTCGGAAACAGGAATGAAGAAAACATAGTTTTCAAGGAAGAGTTGGACCGCCTTGAAAAGGCAAATCAAAACCTCAGGGTAATCCATACACTGTCCCAGCCGGATGAGAAATGGAAAGGAAGGAGAGGCCATATAGACGTTCAGATTATTGAAGAAGAGATACCCGATTATAAAGAATGTGTTTTCTATGTATGCGGTCCACCGTCCCTGGTAACAAGTTCAATTGAAATTCTTAAGACATTGAAAATTCAAGACGCTATGATACATAGTGAAAATTTTCCGGGGTACTGATCGATGTTATCTCACAGACTGGAACATTTTACCGAATCGGTAATTTGCGACATGTCCCGGCTTGCAGTAACACGTCATGCCGTGAACCTTGCCCAGGGATTTCCTGACTTTCCGGCTCCGGATGAGATAAAGCACGTTGCCGCATCTGCAATTTTGGAAGACTACAATCAATATTCCATCACGTGGGGCGGAAAAGATCTCCGAAATGCAATCTCTCGAAAAGCCCTCAAATACAATCACATCGAAGCTGACCCAGAAACTGAAATTACGGTAACTTGCGGAGCCACGGAAGCTTTAATGGCTGCCATGCTTGCAATCATAAACGAGGGAGATGAGGTTATCATTTTCGAGCCTTTTTACGAGAGTTATGGGCATGCAGGGTACACATGACCTGTTTGTGGAAGGATATGATCAAAGGGTTAACGTGGCGTCTTCCGGGAAAAATCAGGTTATGGAATTTGTTGCGGATAAATCAGGAATATTCTAAGATGTGGTGAGAAGTGGCAAATCACAGGGATTTAGGAATGGAAGGTCAATTAATAGTTCGAGAAAGATAGTTATATATGTCATCTCAATGAATAAATAGATGGGAGTAGAAATTATGGAAATGAAAAGCATTGCATACGCAATATTGGCTATATTTATGGTGTCAATTTTTCTGGGCTGTGTAAGTGCGCCACCAGAGACAGAACTCAAGGCTGATGGGAAATCTGTATACGACTTTATAATAAAAGAGAACTATAAAAACTGGAAGAAGTGGCCCGGCACGGGTGAAATATATCCAAAGTCAACAGAAAAACCAAGCGAACCGCATGGTGCTTTTCTGACAACATACGTGAACGATGACGCTTTTGCAGCAATAGAAGGCAAAAAAGGAATCCTGCCTGAAGAGAGCATAATAGTAAAAGAAAACTATGGTCCTGACAAAAAACTGGCCGCAATAACAGTTATGTACAAAGAAAAAGGCTACGATCCGGCTCACAATGACTGGTTCTGGGCTAAGTACCAGCCAGATGGCACGATAGATGCCGAGGGGAAGGTAGAAGGATGCATCGACTGCCACGCTCTGCCAAAAGATATCTTCAAAGACAAAACCAATGATTACGTATGGTCAAGTGACCTTAGATAGAAATGCATCCGGAAATTTAAAAGGACGAAGTCTGTATGGGTTTTCTTGGAACTGTGGCAAGCTCATTTGCAGATATGACCTTAGTCTTTCAGATTGCAGGTTTTATTATCCTTTTTTCTGCCAGTGTGTTTGTAAAAAGAAACGATCTTTCAAAACATTTTAAATTGGCAAGGTTCGCTGTCTTTTTGGGATTCGTATCTTTGATATGGATGGGATATTCTATAATATCTCATCTCCTGACTGGGGCGTTATTTCTTGATATTACCGGGAATTTGCTAATTCTGCATGCGGCTATTGGATCGCTGGCATTGTTCGGAGGCGTATTCTTTGCATTTGATAGATTGATCAGGAAGACCATTATCCCCATGAGAATTGTTTTTCTTTTATGGTTCACAGCGCTATTTTTGGGTATTATTTTCTATAGTGGGATCATGTCAGTTTGCAATAATCTCATCATTTCAAAAATGGATTTCAGTTTGATGTGATATATTAATTTAAACATTAAAGGAGGACAAAACAATGGTAATTCCAAAAATGCTTTATGTATCAGAGCAAACCCCCCGCATACGCTGGATATTTATTCCCGCCTGCTGGACGACCAGATAATACTCCTCACAGGTGTGGCAGCGGGAGCAAAGGGAAAAAGGATGGCATTTCCCAATGCAAGGGTGATGATTCACCAGCCCCTCGGGGGCGCACAGGGACAGGCATCGGATATCGCTATTCAGGCAAAAGAGATGGCAAGGGTCAAAGAACATCTCAATGAAATCCTGGTCCATCACACGGGGCAACCCATAGAGGTCATTGAGAAAGATACGGACAGGGACTTCTTCTTGTCAGCAGAGGATGCAGTGGAGTATGGTTTGATAGATAGAATAATGAGGTCTGGGGAAGGAGTTAAAAGCGAATAAATGGATATGAGTGCTGATATGAATCCATTTGGGGTTAAAGATTTTATCGATACTGGCAGGGGTCGTGTAGCAATCTACCGCCTCAGCAGACTTGAGGAGATGGGGTTAGGAAAAATCTCTCTCTTTCCATACTCCATCAGGATACTGCTTGAAGCGCTCTTGCGGCATTTGGATGGGCGAATTATAACCGAAAAGGATGTTGAATCATTAGCAGGATGGGATCCAAAAAATAGAGTTGAGCGCGAAATACCTTTTATTCCTGCAAGGGTGCTTCTGCAGGATTTCACAGGAGTTCCCGCAGTGGTTGACCTGGCTGCCATGAGGTCGGCCGTTCAGAGGCTTGGGGGCGAGTCGGCAAAGATCAATCCTGTTATACCAGCAGACCTGGTTATTGACCATTCCATCCAGGTGGATTATTACGGCACCTCGTACGCCAGTGCTTATAATGAGAAAAAGGAACTTGAGCGGAACCGCGAGAGGTATGCCGTTCTTCGATGGGGGCAGCAGGCTTTTGATAATTTTCGTGTCGTTCCGCCGGGCAGAGGAATAGTCCATCAGGTAAATCTTGAATATCTTGCATCAGTGGTACAGGTCAAGAGAGTGAACGGCGAACCTGTCGCTTATCCTGATACCCTTGTCGGGATGGATTCCCATACCACGATGATAAATAGCCTGGGAGTGCTGGGATGGGGTGTTGGAGGGATAGAAGCAGAAGCGGTTATGCTGGGCCAGCCATACCACATGCCTGTTCCTGAAGTTGTGGGGTTCAGGCTTTATGGTGAATTGAAGGATGGAGTGACGGCCACCGATCTTGTTCTTACCATTACCCGGATATTAAGGATGCACAAAGTTGTGGGCAAATTCGTTGAATTTTACGGGCCAGGTTTGAGCACATTGAGCCTGCCCGAAAGGGCTACCATCTCAAATATGGCTCCCGAATACGGCGCAACTGTGGGATTCTTTCCAATCGATGATGAAACGTTAAAGTATCTCCTGATTACGGGAAGGAAAAAGGAGCACGTTAATCTGGTTAAATTATATGCAATTGAGCAGGGTCTCTTCAGCACCGATGAAAGTCCCGAACCTCTGTTTAGCGAGATATTGGAACTTGACATGAGCACCGTTGAACCAAGCCTTGCTGGACCGAAACTACCTCAGGATTGTATACCTCTTGATGAAATGGAAGCAAGTTTCCATAAGGCCATGGAGGAGACGTTTCTCCGTAAAAAAACCGAGGTAGAAGCGGATCATGAATATCACCGCTGGCTGGGGGAGGGGGGAAGCTTCAGGGTCGAGCATGAACATACTGGAAGGGAAGAGCTTGACGCAAAATATGAGATGAAAGTCCCGGTAAAAAGCGGCTCTATAGTAATCGCAGCCATAACCTCATGCACCAACACTTCAAACCCTTCTGTGATGATCGGAGCGGGTCTTCTCGCAAAAAACGCTGTAAAGCGAGGACTCAAGGTCAAGCCATATGTTAAAACGAGCCTTGCTCCGGGTTCGCGTGTTGTCAGCGAATACCTTGTGAACTCAGGACTCATGCCTTATCTTGAGGCTCTGGGATTCCATCTCGTGGGATATGGATGTACGACATGCATAGGCAACAGCGGTCCGATCCCGGAGAACATTGCCAGGGCGGTGAAAGAAGATGATCTGATAGTCGCTTCGGTATTAAGTGGAAACCGTAATTTTGAGGGCAGGATTAACCCGCTCGTCAAAGCAAATTACCTTTCCTCGCCTCCATTGGTGGTAGCATATGCTATATCTGGTACTGTAGATATCGATCTTAAGACAGAACCCATCGGATACGACCCGAATGGCGAGCCTGTATATCTAAACGATATCTGGCCAGATCAGGAGGAAATCCGGCAGGTTATAAAAAACACCATCAGCCCTCACTTGTTTGAACAGTATTCAGAGATATCAGGCGGCACAGAGCTATGGGAGAATCTTAAAGTCCCTTCCGGCAAACTCTATGAATGGGACAGCGGATCAACATATATCCAGGAGCCTCCTTTCTTCAAGGATTTCCTGGTAAAGCTTCCTGAAAAGGGCGACTTGAGGGGTCTGCGTGTACTTGCATATATGGGAGACAGCATCACCACGGATCACATTTCCCCGGCCGGGGAATTTTCTCAAGATTCTCTTGCAGGACAGTATCTGATATCCTGTGGGGTGGCTCCGAAAGATTTCAATTCCTTCGGGTCAAGGAGGGGAAATCATGAGGTAATGATGCGGGGAACATTTGGAAACATAAATCTCAGGAACAGGCTGGTTCCTGATAAAGATGGAGGATGGACTCGTTATTTTCCTTCTGGAAAAGAGATGACAATTTACGATGCAGCGATGCTTTACAAAAAGAATGACATCCCTCTGGTCATCATAGCAGGGAAAGAATACGGCACAGGCAGTTCCCGCGATTGGGCTGCCAAGGGCACATGTCTTCTTGGGGTCAGCGCGGTAATAGCTGAATCCTTTGAGCGTATCCACAGGAGCAACCTCGTGGGAATGGGCGTTCTGCCGCTGCAGTTCATGAAAGAGGAGAACGCAGATGGGCTGGGCATCAAGGGAGGTGAAACATTGAATATCCTGGGCATAAGTACCATGGAGCCGGGGGGAGAGCTACAAGTGGTTGCAAGAGATGAAAATGGAAAAGAAAAGAAATTTAACGTCATGGCAAGACTGGACTCACCAATTGAAATGGAATTTTATAGAAATGGCGGCATCCTGCATACATTCCTGAGAAATATATTAAGTAATAAAAGGAGTTGAAACAATGAAAAAGATGGTCTCTATTAACCCTGCCACAGGGGACATTAACAGGGAATTCGAACTTTATTCACAGGAAAAGATAAACGAAGCAGTTAGAAAGTCCAGGAATGCCTTTTCAGAATGGAAGAACCTGGATATCTCTGACAGGGCAGAATATCTTACAAACGCTGCGAATGTGCTGCGAAGACGGAAGAAGGAACTTGGTGAAATTATCACATCGGAAATGGGTAAACCCATAAAAGAATCAATACCCGAGGTTGAAAAATGCGCATGGGCTCTTGAGTACTTCGCGCAGAATACTGAGCGGTTTTTGGAGCATGAGATCGTGGAAACAGATGCACAGAAAGCGTATGTTTCATTTGAACCGCGTGGAACGATACTGTGTATCATGCCCTGGAACTTTCCATTCTGGCAGGCTTTGCGTTTCGCTTCCCCGGCACTATCAGGCGGGAATGTTGTATTGCTCAAACATTCAAGCTACGTTCCCTTATGCGCACTTGAACTCGAAAAGATTTTTTCAGAGGCAGGTTTTCCCGACGGGGTCTTCCAGACATTACTGATAGATGGATCAACTGCATCATCGCTTATCAAGAGAAAGGAGATAGACGCAGTATCCTTGACAGGGAGTGTTTCCTCAGGACAGAAGGTGGCAGAGGTTTGCGGGCGGAACATGAAAAAGTTCGTCCTCGAACTTGGTGGAAGCGATCCTTTCATTGTTCTTGCGGATGCCGATATTGAAAAAGCTGCGAAGATTGCTGTTGCCAGCAGGTTTCTCGATGCAGGTCAGAGCTGTATCGCCGCAAAACGCTTCATAGTCGAAGAAAGTATAGCGGAAGAGTTTACCACAAAATTTGTTGAGCATGCTTCTAACCTTAAAGTCGGCGACCCTATGGATCCTGATACTGATATAGGCCCGCTTGTGAGGGAGGAGCAGATAGAACTCCTTGAAGAGCAGGTGAAGGATGCTTTATCGAAAGGAGCAAAAGCTCTGCTTGAGGGAGGAAGACTTCAAAAGAATGGGTTCTTCTATTCTCCTATCGTACTTTCAAATGTAACACAGGAAATGAAGGTGTTAAAGGAGGAGACCTTTGGTCCTGTGGCGCCTGTAATTCCAGTGAAAGATGAGTCTTCCGCGATAAAAGTGGCTAATGAATCAGAGCTTGGGCTTGGGGCAAGTATATGGAGCGAGGACAGGGACAAAGCACTTCGTCTTGCAAAAGAGATTGAAGCAGGCGTTGTAGTTGTAAATTCACTCGTCAAGTCCGACCCGCGCCTTCCTTTCGGGGGAGTGAAGAAAAGCGGTATTGGAAGAGAGCTCTCTAAATTCGGGCTCTATGAATTCATGAACATCAAATCTGTATCGGTATACTGAAATGAAAGGCGGCGAATGTAAATTTTAGGCGTATTCCCTTACCACATTTTCGATCTTTCTTGATAGCTCGAACCATTTTGCATCTCCGGTTCTTTCCGCCAGTCTTTCTGAAATGCCGTAAAGAATCAATGCATTATCAATTTCAAAGAGATTTTCATCACCTGAGTATTGGCGCCGCCGTGGAGTTCACCCGAAAGCGCACCCAGTGCGGTGCCAACGCATGAATACATGTCTACCCGGGTTGATACAACCACCCCGCAGCAAACGTGGATGCGTTGAAAGAATGTTCGGCATGGAGAACAAGACAGGTATCAAAATCTGCATTTTATTTCCTGCATGGATGCTAACCGCTCTTGATAAGAATGTTTTCATTTATGTCTTCCAGCGTATTGCATGAAGTCATAATCATTGCGATCTTAAAATCTGTTTTCAAATTTTCCAAAATTCTCTTGACTCCTTCTACCCCGCTTGAAACTGCCTCTCTTGCCAGCGGTCTTCCCACCAAGACAAAATCAGCACCAAGAGCTAACATCTTGACAGCATCAAATCCTGTTCTTACTCCCCCGTCTGCCGTGATCACAACTCTTTTACCTTCCTCCGTTTCTCTTACGGCTTTCACAATTTCAGGAAGAACATCCGCAACCCCCGGAGTTGAATCTATAACCCTGCCGCCATGATTGGAAATGCCTATCACATCAACCCCTGCTTCAACAGCAACAAGTGCATCCTCCTCGCACATGATACCTTTTACAATAAAAGGAAGCATTGTTGATTTTTTGAGTTCTTTCAGTTCATCGATCGTTTTCCTGAAAACAGGCTTTCCGGAAAGCGCGACGTTTACAGAACCTGCGCCGTCAATATCCACACCTACAGCCACTGTTTTTTCATTCTCGGATTGCTTTATCAGCTCTGAAAGGACTTCCTGCGACTGTGGCTTGAAAATGTTTACCCCGTGCCCTTTGACTCTTTTAAGAGCCATTATTGCAGGATGCATAATCTCATAGTCTTTAGATGTGTTTCCTGTAAATCCAATAGTACCTGCGACTTTGCATCCTTCCAGGATATTATAAGCAAAGTCCTCTTCGGTTATATTGCTCACATAGCTCAAACCGCTCATAGGAGCCCCAAGTATAGGGATGGATATCGTTTTCCCCAGGAACGTGGTTTCTGTAACAGGGTCTTCATGCTCTGTTATCAGCCTTTTTTTCAAACTGTATTTTGAGAGTGCTTTAAAATTGGCAAGATAGCCGAGTCCCTGACCTATTCCCCGCAAGCCCAGAGGTTTTCCATATTCCTGTCTTAATTCAGGCGTTGTTTGTGGATTATCCACCCCAACTAAAATGCTTCTTATTTGCTCCTTTTTCTCAATAAAATCCGTATAAGCCTTAGCTTTTAGCCAGTATTCCTCTTCGGAAATCTGAACAAGCTTGTCTCTGGCTACTCCGCAGACGGGACATCTCCAGGAATCAGGAAAGTCCGAAACTTTTGTTTCAGGTTCTAATCCTGTAAGAGAATCCCCTTTCTCTTCATTGTAAATATAGATATTACAGACCGTACAGAGCCATTTAGCCATGCTGTTATTATTTCCCAGCCTGTTCTTTACCAGAACCTCTGGTGCAATAGTAATCCCATCTCAGACCCATATTCTCATAAACAGGGCAACCCGGACAGATACAGCCTTTCTCTTTTTTTATTATTTTACTTTTTTCGGTTGCACAGAATAATAAGCTCTTTTCTCCCGTGCCAACATAAGTAGGGCAGTCAGCACAGATGCAAATCTTCGTAAGTTCCCCCACTTTTGCTACTCTTTCTTCAGGAGTCATCTTACTCATGGCTTCCATATTCTGTTCAAAAGTCATTTTTTGCATATTTTCACCCCAATTTTATTTATCCTGATGGTAAAATAAACAACTCTAACATATTTAAGTATAATGATTCTGATTCTATCTATTGTTTGTGGGTTAACCTTAGGTGGCAGTTCTTTTTTTCTTATATCTTGTCGTACCAAAAATAAAACGCTCTTGTTCGGTATTGTTTTAGCATACTTCCATCAAGCCTCTACGAAAGCCAGTCTGCAAATAATAAAGTTTTTTACAAGCCTAATCAGGGCATTGAAGGTTAAGATTAATCCAAATGCAGCAACCAAGAGATGAGCCATCTTCCTACGCGGAGAATGCTTATTCTTTATAGTTAATCCAGCAATCGCGCTTACTAATACTATTATCGCTGTAATAAGACCTATCCGCTGCTCAGAAGTGTAGGGAAAAGCTTTGATATGAAGAGCAGAGGAGAGATCGATTACAGCAATAGGCGAAATATCTGAATATTTGAATACCTGTTTATCTAACAGGAAGTAACAGATATGGAAACATTACATCTGCCAATAATAATTGAAGTTGACGAAGATGGTTATATATAGTAAGTTGCCCAGACTTCAAAGGTGGCCATTCCTACGGTGAGACTATAGACGAAGCCCTGGAGAACATAAAAGAAGTCGTAGAGATATGCCTCGAAGAGTTAAATAAATTTGTAGGATTTAGATAAATAGAAGTTGCTCAGAATGCCTAAACTTCCTGTATTCAAAGGCAAAGAACTTATTAAGTTCTTAGAATATTTAGGCTAAATAAAAACTGCTTTTGAAAAAAAATCTAACCTGAAAAGAAAAGCAAAAACCCAGAAAACTGGATGTTTGAACCACGAGCATCCGTCCCGGGATGCCCCGGATTTCCAATCCGGCCGGTCCGTGATGGCATACCATAAACCATAAGAAAGAAAACCAACCCATAAACTAAAGTAAAAAACATCCTACTGCAGGTTAAAATCCGTACATGCGATTTGGTTATGAAAGCCGGCCAAAGAAACTCATTGTTTATAAATATTCTTTCTGTGCCCTGCCCTTAGAACAAGCATCACAAGCTTAGCCAAAAAAACACCCGGCACATCATAGAAGGGAAAATACTATTGACAAATAACACCATTTCACTGTTAATGTCAAGAGAATTCAGCCAAAAAGACATCGACATTTTCAACAAGCTGGCTCCCGAAATGGAAGGCAACCTGAATTCCCCGGCCGGTCACCAGTACCTGTTCATCCTGCGCCCTCTGTCCCACAAGGTGGCCGAGTCGAGTGAAGATTTTAAGGAGCGCTTGCTCCGGCTCACCGATGAGGAACTGGAATACCTGCTGGACCTTGGCCTCAAAGCGCAGGAGGACACCAGGGGGCTGGCAGAAGGGGATACGAACGCATTTATTGAGGTTATAGAAGAACGAGTGCCGCAGAGACTGTCCGAACTCAAGGATTTCCTGGGCATATTCGGTTGACCTGTTATTTTTCCCTGCGCATGACGCCATACTTCTGGACCTTTTTCATCCTGGCAAGGTTCAATACCCTTGTCATCTCCTTTTCTTCAAGGTCCCTGGATTCGATATAACCAGCCTCTACCGCCTCGTTGAATATTTCGTACCCCCGGCCAGTCCTGGTAAATACCGTGGTCCAGCCGTCAGGAGTGCCAACACCCCCAAAACTGATAGCCGCATTCTCGGCAGTCAGGTCGGTACAGTACTTGCATGAAGAACTCCGGTAAGGATCAAGTTCACCGAGGTAGTACACCATGGTCTCCCCGCCAGTTTCCAGTTCGATCTTTCCCCGCCGTATCTTCATGCTCTCAATTTCGGACAGTTTTATGTTCTTGGATGCAACAAACTCTTCAATACCTTCATGGGAGAACGTGTCCATGCAGAACAAGCCCAGGGGAAGAATATTGGCACGCATGAACATGTGCAGCAATCCGTAAGGGCTTTTGTATATCTTATAGACCGCATCGATATTGCAGGATGGTCCCACGAAAGCAATACTCCGCATACCCTGCTGGACAGCGTTCATAAGGGCCTGGATGGTCATACTGTGAGTGTAGATGCTGCCGGCAGACTCCATCAATTCATCGAGGGTTGTGGCAATGACAGGTACGGGTCTCCAGGGGTCATCCCTGGATTTTACTGTCACGATGGCACAGTCTATGAGGCCTTCCTCCAGTGCATAGGCCAGCAGGGCCGTGACCACACCCCCGTCCTGTCCCCTGATCTCTTTTATGGTCGACCGGGCTGCATAGGGATATCGTATCCTGCCGATAAGCCCGTTCTCGGTGGTAATGGTGCGGGGACACTGGTTGTAGCAGATACTGCAGGCTGTACACGGCCCTATCAGCTTGGGCTTTTCGCCATCCATGATTATGGAGGGACAGCTGGCAGCACAGGCGCCACATGCCGCACAGATACCTGCTTTGATAATATCCTTTCGCAGCCGTCCGAATGATATCTTCTCTTTATCTTTCAGGCTGCGTTTGACCCTGACAATGTTCTTTGCCATGTCATCGAATTTCTTTTTGCATTCAGGATCATGAAAATAATATGTTTGTCCTTCTGATTCGGTAATATACGGAGTTGTCAGTGGGACTTCACGTTTGCAGATAGGGTCGACAGGCATGTAGGTTACTTCCAATTGTGCCTTCTACACAAGGTTACCTTATGTACTGATACAGAGTAATACTTCTTGCACTATCAAACAGTGACTACTTGATCTTTATCTTCCGGAACTGTATTGATACGAAGTGTTAAACCTGCCCTCGATATAATCAAGGTATACAGCAACCACCAGGATAATAATTGCAGCTATAAAGATAAGAATACCGGACATCATCATCACCAGTGTGGATGTTGACTTGAATATAAGAAATGTGATGCCCATAAAGGCAGCCACTATTGCTGTTGCCAGGGCCAGGTAATATAATTTTAACTCTGAATCGACTAATTCTTTTAGCACGTTATTCACCTTCATTTAGTCTTATTTTTAGACACTCTTATATCTTTCCATCTTGTTATGAGGAACAGGAAATTGTATGAATCGTAAAACACCGGAATTGCTGTCCCCTGCCGGCAGTATGGAATCATTGAAAGCGGCTGTGGAGAACGGAGCAGATGCAGTCTATCTGGGAGCAAAGGAGTTCAGTGCCAGACAATCGGCCGATAATTTTGACACAGAGGGATTACTGAAGGCAATTGATTTTGCCCACCAGAGAGATGTCCCGGCCTATATTACTGTCAATACTCTTTTGAAGGACCGTGAACTCAGTGATGCCACAGCGTATCTGGAACAGCTCTGCATTCACGGGGCAGATGCTGTGATCGTCCAGGATATAGGATTGCTGAGGATGCTCAGGAGACACATGCCCGGTCTGCCCATCACTGCAAGTACGCAGATGACCATCCATAATAGCTCAGGAACACGAATGCTCCGGGACCTGGGAGTGAAACGGGCAGTGCTTTCCAGGGAAATGAGCCTTGACGAGATACGGTCTGTCCGTTCGGGCACAGATATCGAACTTGAGGTTTTTGTACACGGAGCATTATGTATCTGCTATTCGGGCAGGTGCCTTATGAGCAGTCTCATGGGCGGCAGAAGCGGTAACCGTGGACACTGTGCGCAACCATGCAGGAAATTGTATGAATTGCCTGGGCGCAGGAACAGTACCGGATACCTGTTGAGTCCAAAGGACCTCAACCTGTCCTTCCGGCTGCATGACCTGATGGAAGCAGGCGTTGATTCCCTGAAGATAGAAGGGCGCATGAAACGTCCTGAATATGTAGCTGCGGTCACAAAGACCTACAGGGATATCCTGGACAGGTTTTCCCGTGACCCGGATGCCACTATTACACCAGAAGAACAGCAGCGTCTTGAGACCATATTCAGCAGGGGATTCACAGAAGGGTATATGGCAGGTGATCCTGGCAGTTCTCTTATGAGCATGGATAAGTCTGGTAATCGCGGTACGCTGATAGGACGTGTGACCGGATACGGCGGTGGTGGGCGTGGTAGAGTGTCTGTGAAGCTGGATGTCCCCCTCAATCAGGGTGATGGAGTCTCGATCGGCGATACTGGCACAACTGTCAACACATTATGGATAGGAAGAGAGAAGATCGACACGGGATCGGCTGGTTCCACAGTAAGTTTTACTTTTGACACACCGGTTCCCAACGGTACTCCTGTGTACAGGAACTTTGACCCTGTGCTGATGGAATGGATAACCCAGACATACCATTCGATCCAGAGAAAGGTCCCGGTGGATATTGAAGTGGAGGCAATGGCCGGGAAAGAATTACTGATAAAGCTAACTGACAGGGATGGATCAATAGCCCGGGCAGTATCGGATACCGTCGTTTCATCTGCAAGGCAGCGGCCGCTGGATGAAAAGGGTATGAAGGTACGGGTCAGCAAATTGGGTGATACCGTGTTTGCGGCTGAAAATGTTGACATACAGAAGGATGAGAATATTTTCATACCCATAGGTGTCATAAATTCTGTGAGGCGCGAGGCTGTGGATAAGCTTGCGCAACTGCGTGTAGAAAAATATCGGCGCACATGTAAAACAAAAGTATCCGATACACTCCTCTCAGATATACCCCCATCCGATACACTCCGATCCGATACGCTTCCATCCGATACACTCCTATCCGATATACCCCTATCCGATACACCTCTATCCGATACACCTCTATCCGATACACTCCGATCCGATATACTCCGATCCGGTACTATCCTTCATGCAAATAGTAACGAAGCCGCCAGACCACTATTGTCCGTTCGGGTATCCGGACCTGATGGCGTCCATACCGCTGTGTCAGCCGGTGCTGATAGGGTTTATCTTGATAGTGAGGGCATCACCGGGAATATACCCCTGACCGATGCCGCGATAACGAAAGCACATCTGGCAGGTGCAACCGTATTTATCCGGTTGCCGGATATTATAAAGGACAGCGAGGCAGACCTGGTCATTAACACGGTCAGGGGATTGAGCACGATTGACGGTATACTTGCGGCTGCACCGGACCAGCTATACATGTTCAGGGATATGGACATTGCACTGGCAGTGGACTATCCTGCGAATGCTTTCAACCGCCATACATTGGATGTCCTGACCGATATGGGAGCGGGCAGCATTACTATTTCGCCTGAACTTACCCTTGAGGAGATAGCGGGCATGTCTGAAGGGTACAATATTGAATGTGTTGTGCAGGGGAGTGTGCAGTTGATGGTATCTGAACATTGCCTCATCGGGGGGATCAAAGGATGTGATAATCCTAAGAGAGATAAGAATGACGTTCGTGGATTCAGGGTCGAAAGACTGTGTGATGTTCCCTATGCCATCAGGGATGAGAAGAAATTCACGTTCCCAGTCGAGCAGGACAGCAGGTGCAGGACGCATGTGTACAATTCCCGGGAACTGTGCATGATAGACCGCCTGCCGGGTGTGCTGGATGCGGGTGCCAGATCATTAAGGATCGATGCACATCGATATAATAATGCGCAGGTGAGCGAGATTACGGGGCTCTACAGGCAGGCCCTTGATTCCTGCATTGCAGCGGGAGAACAGTTCGATGGGAGCGAGTACCTGGCACAGGTGAAGCAGATGTTTACCAGCGGCCTGACCTCAGGCCATTATTTCAGGGGTGTATTGTAATGAGGCGGGTGTTCCTCTCAGGCGCTATACGCGGGGGACGGAGGTTGGCTGGAATGTACAGGTTCATGGCTGATGTGATGATAGATGCGGGATTGGAGGTCCTGAGTGAACATGTAGCAGAGAAAAACGTGTTCTCCCGGGAAGAAGACATGACCGAGGAAGAGATCTTTCTGAGGGATATGGACGGTATCGAGCGGTGTGACTGCATGGTGGCAGAGGTGAGCGTACCTTCAACAGGTGTCGGATATGAGATATGCCTTGCTGTAGGTCTGAAGAAACCTGTGCTCTGTGTATATGAACAGGGGGCCAAGGTGTCTGCCATGGTGTTGGGGAATAAGGAGGTTGATGCCCTGAGCTATGGGGATATAGATGAACTTCGCGACAGAGTACTTGAATTTGTGGCGTCAGTATGAACAGCACAATGATTGTTACTCTTCTACCCCTGGCATAATCACCTTAAAAGCCTGAAAACAGTATCAGTTAGTATCTCAAATGGTTTTACGACGAAAAAGGATAATTTCCCGAACCTCTTCCTGATCCCGAACTGAACCTGGCCTTTTAGAATGGCGAATTTCATTTTAGATTCTGAGAAGTCGGCATTATACGTAAGGACATGATCTGATGCAGGACCTTCCGGTGCCTCCCATTCCATGATAATCCTGTCTTTTACCCGTTCATAAAGAGCAGTGCCCGGAAGCGGATACGGCATCGTGAAGGAGAGGTAGTCGAGGGGGAGGGATGTTGAGAATCTCAGTGTATCCAGAACAGTACTGTCTGTTTCCCCCGGATAACAGAGGATAAAAAAGGCTCCTGTCATGATTCCGGCTGAATGCACTGCATTGACCACCCTGAGGGCCTGATCCACAGTAATCTTTTTGTTCATCATTTCCAGTACTGGATTACTGCCGGATTCGATTCCGAAGAATATCCTGTTACAGCCGGCAGACTTCATGGCAGATGCTATCTCCTGGTCCATTGAATCCACTCTGCCCAGACATTCCCAGGTAAAGCAGAGATCTCTCTTCATTATCTCGGTGCATATCCTGATAATCCTCTCCTTATTGAGTGTGAATACGTCGTCGGCAAAGTGGATATGATCATACCCCAGTGAGAGCGCCTGTTCAACTTCATCGATCACATTCTCTGGTGATCTTTCACGGTAGGAAACACCAAAAACAGCATTACTGCAAAACTCACAGGCAAACGGGCAGCCCCTGGTTGTAATCACAGTGGTGGCAGCATATCCGAACCTCTTTTTCCAGTATTCGATATAGGTATCGTTCGGCAGCAGATCTCGTGCAGGAAAAGAAATGCTGTCAAGGTCGGGTTCCATTGCACTCGTACCGGTGAAAACGATCTCATCATTGTTTTCACTGCTCGTTGTCCGGCCGTTATTTCCCCTGCAGTACACGATCCCCGGTACAGACGCCGGATCATCACCGCTTTCATAAGAACGCAGGATATCTACCATGACATGTTCACCTTCTCCCCTGAGCACAATATCGAACTCAGGGAGAAAAGCCGCAGGATCAGAAGAAGGCAGAGGGCCTCCCGCCACAAGAAGATCACAACTGCCCCTCAGATGTTGTGCAAATCTGAGGCTGTCCTCCCGCATTGTCACCATGCTGTATATACCTATAACATCCGGGCAGGATCTCACTGCTTTTTCCATGGCATCATCCCTGTCCATAAAAGTGCAGTCCATGATGTCAACATGGTATCCTGCATCTCTGAGGCTGGCAGCCACATAACCAATACCCAGTGGTGGAAATCGAAAGATCGATCTGTTATACTTTTTATCAAAATAGGGATAAATAAGAAGCACAGATGTCATACACGGTGTCTCCCAACCCTGATGCTGTAGGTGAAACAGGCTTTTGACCGAGGCAGAACACAGGCAAGTCCTGCCCAGGCAAGACGTCCGGGAACATGCTCCCTCCCCCTGAACACCCGTGCACCTTTCACATTCTGGAGCGTGAATTCGATATTATTCCTGCAATCTATGAACGATGCTTCATCCGCAAATGTCTCATCCCACGTCCCTATTTCATCTCCCGTAAGAGCTATTCCACATGTATCCGTGTACTGTTCGAAGTGACTGGCCCCCTGTTCGTTCATGATCATGATCTCCTTGGTTTCACATTCCTTCACTCCACTGGCATCGACACTGACATGAATCAACCCCACTCCGGGCTCAATGGTGTAGACCACTTTCACGATCCCCCGGGAGTTACAGACCTCAAACTGGTTATTCATTCCGGTTATGCGCCGTACTATACCTGAGGACAAAGCGAGGATCTTTCTTAAGGGAGGACAATTACGGTGCAGTGTGGACAGATATCCTGTTATTCTATAGAATGTTCTGCTTTCTATTCTTTTTTTTTCTTTCACTATCATCCTTTCTACCAGCCTCAGGTCGTAGTCAGTGTTCACTACCGTCCTGTCCCCCTCTCTTTTAAGAGTTATACAGGCAGAACCAGGGAAAACCGCTTCCCACCCGCACCTGATCAGAGGTACTCCGAACCCGATACCCTCCTCGGACAGATCTGTACCCCTGAACACAAGTACTAGCCCCTTCTGGATGTTTGAAGCTGGATAGCTCCCACTCCTGCCCATCTTCATCATGAGAGTGATACTTTCTCCTATTTCAACCCCGGCCTCCTTTAATGAAAATGATGTATATTGTCCTGTCATGATAACACCTGTATCAGAAGGAACAGACCCAGGACAAGGGATGACATCCACGAAGCAAGCGCCAGCTTCATGACAGTCCTGAGATTGGATGGCATTGTCATGATTCCCCTGAATACCAGATTAATGTATATCCACAGCATAATTGCACTAATGCCGAATGTATGGTGTATTCCCATCACAAGGTAAAAGACCAGACGCGGCTCTTCATGTAAGACATAACCTACCATAGAGGGGAACATTACAGCAGCTACTGCTGCTATCTCGACAGGTGCGGCAATATTCATGACGGTGCAGTGCCTGCCAGTTTCCCGGTTCTTTGCCAGATATACTGCACCTGATATGATCATTACCAGCAGTAACTGGATGATGAGGTTTGCTACTGTAAGTGTCCTGACATCTACAACCATAGGTCACCTGTATTGTATACGGTTCATACATTGATTATCAGAGTTGAGTTCAGTGCTTCCCAGTAAAGTAAATAATCACCAGGAAAAATAATGATTACCCTTCCCTCTATCCTTACTCAATTCCGTACATATCCTTTAGCCCGTGCCCTGTTGCCATACACACCACAGTCTTATCATCCAATCCATCTTTTACCCTCCGCGCCCCCGCATACGCCACCGCACCACTCGGCTCAACAAAAATACCATTCTCTGCCAAAAAATCCCGCGCCTGTATCACCTCACCATCAGACACGCTCACCCCCTGTCCTCCTGTCTCCCTCACAGCTCGCAATGCCCCCAACCCGTCGATCGGATCCCCGCATGCAATAGCAGTCGCTACAGTCTGGGGGTCCTCAACAGCAATGATCTCGGACGCTCCCTTCTCCCATGCATCCACAACAGGTCTGCAGGCATCCACCTGTACTCCGAAAATCGCAGGTTTACGCTCTATGACTCCCACAGCATACATATCCCTGAACGCTTCAAAGATGCCCCAGATCAGGGTGCCGTTGCCCACCGGCGCAATAACCACATCAGGTACGGTCCAGTACAGCTGGTCAGCTATTTCCATACCTACCGTCTTGGTACCTTCCCCCCTCCAGGGATAATCGCCGGTAAGGAACGAGTCAAGGTGTGATATTACATAGTTTTCCGCCTCTTTCATCGCATGTGAATAATCACCATTTACAAACCGTATATCAGCCCCATACGCTTTGATCTGCTTGATCTTGGCCGAACCTACAATATTGGGTACGAACACGATACAATCAAGTCCGGCAAATGCGGCATACGCTGCCACAGAAGCACCCATGTTTCCCGTGGATGCAAGCACAACCCGTTTCTTTCCGTACTCCATCGCCTTGGTAATCTCAAGGGAAGAGCCCCGGTCCTTGAAGGAGCCGGTGGGATTCATGGCTTCATATTTCACCAGCATCCGTCCGCAACCGATATCCCGGGTCAGCGAGTTGCTCTCAAGCAGAGGGGTACCTCCCTCGCCCATGGTAATGATGTGGGACAGATCGCGCACAGGTAAGAACGCCCAGTATTTCCAGTGGGTAGGACTCTCGCGCATGAACGGGTCCCTCAGCAGTGACTTCCTGATCGAACCGTAATCATATTCTGCATCCAGCCCGGAGTTACAGACCGAACATCGGGGTATCGGCTTGTTCTCTATCTCTTGGGGCAAATGATGCGTCCCACACTTGAAACACCGAAAACCTGTTACATATACCATTTTGTATCTCCATCCTTCAATGCATGATTCATAGTCCCTCGTCCGGTGGCACAATATCTTTCTTAATGAACTGTTTGGCAGTTTTCATCCTGCACTTCGCTGGTTGCTGTTCTGCCTGCCGTGCCAGAAGGTCTTCCAATTCTTCATCAGTCACTTCATTATCGTTTGTCACAGAATACGATAATGACTAATAGTATTTTACTATTATTAAGAAAGACACTGTTCCAAAAATCAGTTATTTTGTTGACACCGACTTTAGGTGAAATCTGTGTTAATATTTGTCGATCAGTATCGGAAAAATATAAAGACATAGATTTCAATGATTAATACAGATTTGTAGTTGCATTGGCAACTGGACTATTTGCTTTATATCTGGATTTAGATAACGTTAGGATATTTTTAAAGCCGGGAAATTTTTAGGAGCTGGGAATTGTCCCAACTCCTTAACCTTTCATAATAACCGTTCACTCCAGAAAACCTGGATACTTTATCCAACCTTCTTATCCGAATATTTGATGGTCTGCCTGATTTACCGTCTGCGTTTTTGATAGTGTATCCAGCTGAGCATTAATACCAATATGCCCATACCGGCTCCAAATCCTGGCACCCCGGTCGAAGGTGTTGCGGCTGCTCCTTCAGACTCTACTACGATGTCGATAGTATGCTCAGAGAATTCAGGGATATTCATCATGATCTGAGCCCGCTCTCCTGATTCCCGGGATATGTAACACCTGGTCTGTGTGGCATTGAACACCATTTCCGGGTCGTCAACACTCTGCACGGGTTCACCATCATAATCTATCCTGAGCCTGTCCCTGTCCTGCAGCATCAGGGAAGTATTGTCCAGATTGAAAGCCATCATCTTGCCTTCGGAGTCGTTGCTGGTTACGTGAAGTTTTATTCTCTCTTTTGTCATTGATTGCATTTGCACACGCATCCGTTGTGAGTAGTCTACCACACTGATAGAACCATCCTCACCCAGGTAGACCTCTGCACCGGTCCGGTTCCGTGCCATCTCCCTGGTAAATGTCCTGTGCATATCACCAGAGGATTGCATATTGACCGGGATGGCACGCACCACCACAGCACTGTTCCCTGGCGCATCAATTGATACTGTACCTTCGGTCACAGTAACATCACATGTTCCACTGCATACGATATACATCTCAATATCAGCGGTTTTGATGACAACGAAATTGTCTTCTTCGGATGCAGTAACATCCTGGGCAAGGTCAAAGGTAACAGTATAATCATCTTTACCCTGTATGGTTATCACTGCTGCCGGGTTGTCATGCACATTGACGGTTGTTGTGCCATCGACATCCATCACCTGTGTGACCGCACCATTTACCTCGGTAGCATTATAATCAAATCCACTGACTTCAATGGAATCGAATATGTCTACACCGGCAATCCCATAACCGGTAATGGCTCCGGTCTCATTGTCCACTTCAAAAGTGATGTACTCCCCGTATATTCCTGCACCACTGTGCATAAATCCCATTCCCTGCATGCCAGCGCCATGACGCATTTCACTGCCCTGCATCATCATTTCAGAAGCACTCCAGCCGTCCTTATCGCGTGAACCCATACCACCATCCTGTGGACCCCCCATTGCTGAAAGGACCGGGTAGCTCAAAAAAATGAACAGGAACAATATTCCTCCGGTTTCAATTACATATCTAATATTCATGAAAATCCTCCCATATTAATTTGTAAAAAATTCCCGTTAAATAGATGGTATATTTGGTATATAACATTTATCTGATTTTTATCGATGTATCCGTTAGACTTATAGGTAACAAGGGATATTGAGATAGTCGCAGCCCGGTAGTGTAGCGGTCAATCATTGGGGGCCCTGGATCCCCGGACCTCGGTTCGAATCCGTGCCGGGCTACTATCCACTTTTGGTGCTTTTCGATGGCAGTGATACCAGTGACACATGAACAGGATATGGTTTCTCTTGTAATACCTGCCTATAATGAAGAAAAACGTATCCGTAAAACCCTGGATGAATTATACGGTCATTTTTCTCATATCCCCCACGAGATCCTGGTGGTCATGGACGGTTGCACAGATAGCACCGCTGTTATTGTAGAGGAATTTGCCCAAAGCCACTCCGCTATCAGGTCCGTGTCCCATCCTGTCAAACTGGGCAAAGGGGGCGGGATCCTTCTTGGCATTCAGAGTGCACGGGGAAATGTTATAGCAGTGGTGGATGCGGACGGGGCAGTATCACCCCATGACGTGGGCAGGATGATAGATATGGTAGCAGATGGCATTGACTGTGTCATATCATCCCGGTATTTGCCCGGTTCGGTGATACATACGGCACAGCCCTGGCACAGGATACTTGCCAGCCGGGGTTTCAATGCTCTTGTGAAACTGCTGTTCAGCCTGCCGTTCAGGGACACCCAGTGCGGCTGCAAGGTACTTCGGGCAGAAGCTGCCCGCAACGTGGTCGGCGAGATACGGACATTTGATTATGCATTTGACGTTGAACTGCTCTGGCGGTTGGGACAGCACGGGTATACTATCAAAGAGGTGCCTGTGGAGTGGCGGCACAGGGAAGGCTCAAAACTGGACTTGAAAAAGGTCATCCCCCAGATGTTCTCGGCAGTGATAAAACTGAGATTGAAAAGAGAAGGTTGAGGCTAAATAAAGAAGACCGATGTCTGGAGATGGAAGCTCCCAGACGCCTACAAATACAAAATAAAAGCTGCAACAGGGCTGTTCGGACTTAAACAGACCAGCTATGGCTTGCCATCCGGCATATTTCTTCTACCAGGGGGTGGTCCCAGGACCTGCGGTACACGAATGAGAATTCTGCATCCGGATTAAGCTGCATCAGTTTTTTCGTGTTCAAAAGGGCATTGGTAAGGGATTCATGGTCTGCAACAACAGGTACCTCGGCATTCAGGGGATATGTCTCTTTTAGTTCCAGCGGATACGCCCCGAACGGCGGTTTGAAGTGCAGCACAGTATTGTATGCGGATTCGTTCTTGAGCCGCCCGTCCGGTCGTATCAGTACGGTACCGGTCAGCTCAATCCTCTCAAGCCGGTTGCCCCAGCGCAGGACCTCCGGGCGGTAAGTGGATTCGGGACCGCAGTAGAAGAAGGTTGATTTGGTACTGGGATCGAACTGCTCGAGCCACCCGGCATGGGTCACAGCTCGTTTCAGGCCGTCAAGCATCCTGGGATGGATGCGCGCCCGCCTCTCCACCAGTTCCCATAGATTGCCGTCGCAGATAGCTTGTTTCACCAGCCTCATCTCAGCAAAGGTGGCAAACAGGTTGTGCCTGGCAAGCAGTTCTGTCCTGTCAGGATGTGACATGATCTCCGCGGCAGTATGGCTGCTGCAGATAGGGCATGAGCAGGGCAGGTATTTCAGGTCCTGGATATGGAAGGTACCCTCGGCTGTCAGGTAACGGGCATCCCTGGCATACAGGGCATAGGCTGCGGAATCGAACAGGTCGCAACCCAGAGCCGTTGCCAGTGCGAACACCATGGGGTGCCCGGCGCCGAACAGGTGAACAGGAACTGATGAGGGCAGTCCCTTCTTCGCACTTACAATGACATCCACCAGTTCAGCATAGCGGTATGATTCCATCAGCGGCACCACTGCACCGATTGGATAAATATCGAATCCTGCACGCCCCAGTTCCCTGCCTGCCTGTTCTCTGAGATCTGTATGGGTGCCGCCCTGGACTGGTGCTGCCAGCAGCATCCCTGAACCCTTATTCAGTTCCAGGGCCTCCATAAGCCTCTGGTTTGTGACCACAAGTTCCTGCGCGGCCTGTTCATGGTCAGCAGCCGGTGATGTGGGTATGTCCAGTGGGACCCCGATATCGGTACCGATGGCATGCTGGAAACCGATTATCCCGGCATTGTCCACCTCTACCTGGCCGTAGACGCTCAACTGGAACGAACCGCTGTCGGTCATAACCGGACCGTCAAACCCAAGCAGGGCATGTACACCTTCTTCGATGGCGCGCTGCTTTAATTCGGGTTTGCGATAGATGATATACGAGTTGGTAATAAGTATCCGGGCTCCAAGATCCTTCATCTCCTTTGCCGGTATGGTCTGGATATTGGGGTTGATGACCGGCATGATGGCAGGTGTCTCCACAATACCGTGAGGTGTGGTAAGGCGGCCGATCCTGCCTGCCGAGTCCCTGTGTGTTATCTCAAAAATGTCTCGCGTTCCCATTGTTCACTGCCCCAGCAGGTCGGATGCGCAAACCAGCGGCACCAATTTTACATCCATCGCGTTAAGACCGCTCTGCGCCCCCTCATCCCTGTCCACAACAGTGATCACGGAATCCACGATCGCCCCTTCGTCCCTCAATGATCTGATAGCCTCTATCACAGAGCCGCCTGTAGTTGTGACATCCTCTACCATGAGCAGGCTTCGTCCTTCTATATCACCAATGAACCGTCCTCCTGTGCCGTAATCTTTCAGGGACTTGCGGACGATCACCAGGGGCAGGCCGGATGCCAGCGATACGGCTGTAGCCAGTGGTATCCCGCCAACAGCAACCCCACCTATGGCCTCGACGCACATATGTTGCTCTTTGATGATTGCCACCATCCTGCCTGCTATCAATGTGAGGGTGCCCGGATCTGAAGTGGCTTTCTTGATATCGATATAGTAATTACTTTTCCTGCCTGAAGCAAGGGTGAAATCGCCGAATTTTACAGCTCCACAGTCCTTTAATGCCTGAATCAGTTCATTATCCATACTTTTCACTACCAGGGTTCTTTCTTGACCTTTATCAGAAATCCAAACACGTTCGTCATCAGGTGCAGCAGGGGGGTTACGACGAGTACTGTTACCAGTATCCAGAATGTGAAATAGGTTTTGAACCAGACCGATGCAAATATGAAGGTGAGTACCCAGGCGCCCAGCACAAAATCCAGCTGGTCGGCAACCGGGAACATGGCACCCCGTTTGAGGTCCAGCCGACGCTTGATGAAACTCTCGGCACTATCGCCCAGAAGCGCGCCCAGCGCCATCAGGCCAACCACCAGCACCGTGCCTGAGGAATACGCATCAAGGGCAGACCGGAAGAATGGCCAACCAGCAAGTACACCACTACCTGCAATAAGAGGCGCTACACCTATCTGGACAATGCCTGTTACAAGGCCGCATACTGTCCCGGCTATCAGTCCCCGGAACGTTTTACCGTCCCCGAGTATGCGCCGGCCATCCCTGAAATTCCTGCCCAGGTCCATGGGCATGCCACCCCCGAACACGGCAGCCATAGGGTTTGCAACATATGCCGGCAGCATGAGCCAGACAGATGCAGCTATGACGTCAATGAAGGTCATGCTGCCTTAATAGTCGTATCCGATGTTAAAAGTATTGAAATCAGACCGTGAAAGGGATACGTTTGATACTGCCAGAGTTCAGGTTCCTGAACTCAACCCCGCCCGGGACACCCAGTATCTCCACATCGCTGAACTCGTCCACACCGCAAAGTACGTCCTGTTCAGGATGGGTGCCGGGAGTGATATCGCACTTTATGCGGGTACGAGGGCCTACAGATACCACAATCTTAAGTCGTTTTGATGCAGGATGGTGTTTTGGTAATACGATCAACGGTGTACCCACTTCCCGTATCATGTAAAGTACGCATTTAATGCCATCAAGCGTGGTCTTTTCAGTATCAAATCCTGATGATACCAGCAGGTCGTCAGGTTCTAAACCAAGCACGATCTCCTCTTCTTCGGTTTCAAGAAAAAACAAGTTATTTGTTCCGGCCTTGACAATACCGATAACTCCACTATTGCCGTGGAGCATCAACATCTCGTTATCATGTAAAGGTATCATAGGAAAAAACTGATAATTAAACTTTATACCACTTCCACGTTCCCGGACTGGCATGCGGGACAGATGATTTTCTTGCCCATACCCTGGAACTCGTTTCCACAATCCTTGCATTTACAGCTCTTTGTATTCAAAGAATCTGCTACATCCACATTGAATGCATCGCCTACACTGCACATTGATATTTCACCTCCAAGGGAATATAATGAATATATATGTTCCATTGGGAAGAGGTTATATTAATATTTCTGGTACAGGTGTGCACAGTGTTTACATAACCATACTAAATATTATATAGATAAAATGTTAATATAAATACAACTATATTACGTGATACCATGAAAAACCTGATCATCATAACATCACTATTACTGACAGCAGTACTCCTCAACAGTGGCTGCATTGACCAGGAAACCGGGCCGGGAGCCGAATTGTTAATGGTGAATTCAACCAGCGAAATTGAAACATTGCTTGAGAAGGGCCCGGTGTTCATTGAGATGGGGGCTGGCAGGTGCCCCAGTTGTGTTGAGCAAAAACCTATTGTTGAAGAACTTGCAGCAAAGTATAGGGGGAGGGTAACTTTCGTATATATCGATATTGACAGACAGCCACAATTATCTGAATATTTCAAGGTATATTACATTCCAGACCTGACCATGATAGTCAGCTCTGATAGTGGTGAATTCACGTACCTTACACGATTGGGTGCTCTGACGAATGACCGCCAGGAAGCCATGATGGTTGGCCTGACATCCAAAAACGTACTTGAAGTCACCATCCAGGATGCGCTCAAGCTAAGAAATACCGGATCATAATTTCAATAATCTTATGGTTAACCATGACAGTGCAATCACAATGAAACGAATGAAACGAATGATACTACTGATGCTCACAGTCCTTATCATATCTGCGACTGCAGGGTGCATGGAAACCCGAGAAAAGGCTCCATTAAGTACTCCTGAGATCCGGAGTGCAATTGATACGAGGAATGCTTTAGTTATCCTTTTCTTCTATGAACCTTCATCGGGTACGAGCCAGGAGCAGTTGACAATACTGTACAACCTCACGCAGAACCACGCCGGTTCAGTGATTGTGCTCCCCTATGCAACAGATAATCCGGAAAGTTTTGATGCTAAGGAAGGCTACCGGGTAAAAACCACGCCTACGACCGTTGTCATCGATGATGAAGGCTATATCCTGAAAACATTCACCAGGATCACCTATGAGAACGTTTTTGAGGAAATGATCCGGCAGGACGCGAAAGAATGACCATTCTTCTTCAAATAGAAAACGCATTATCAACCGTGGACCTGCCACTCCCGTTCCTGGCATTGCTGGCTGGTATAATCAGTATCCTTTCTCCCTGCATACTGCCTCTGTTACCAGCAATACTGGCATATTCCACTGGCAGGGGTAAGTTCAGGCCACTTGCAATTATTGCTGGATTGATGCTCACCTTTACGCTGATGGGCATGACCATGGCGGCTTTTTCAGATATTCTAATCCCGTTTCAACAATATA
>JAMJFV010000029.1 GCA_023544495.1 ANME-2 cluster archaeon | reverse complement strand
ATGATAAGAACAGGTTTCTTACGGAACATGCATTGTAAATGATGTAGGATCATATTAATCCGCCGATGAATAAAAGATAAAATTTTTATACATATCAAAATATCAGGTGTAGGTAATGCAAAATAAAAGACTGGTCTTATTGATAACATTTACTCTTGTGATAGTGCTTGGTTCTGCCGGGTGTCTTGAAAAACGAGGTCCTCAAAACCCGGATGTCAGCATGTTCGAGCTGTATGTATCTGACCCCGGTGGTGTAAGAGTTGACGACCAGGTATATTCAAAAGGGGATATGGTGTTATTTGTGTTAAGATACCATGATGTAGAGAACTTTAATCCCATCGAGATCAGCAATATCCAGTACGAATTTTCAAGGCTAAAGCCCGTGGGCATGGATGTACACCAGGGATTTGAACTGGATGGAATTGCTTTTCTTGATAACGACGGAAATTCTCTGGATACTGTTACCCTGAATCCGGGCGAGTCAGTGTTTCTTAGCCTGGTCATACCTGATGCGCAGGAAGAATGGGATGAGATAACAGCACGATCCGCTTCCAACGGGTCAGTGCAGTTCGAACTTGTGCTGAAGATAAGTGACCTTGCAGTTCCCCTGCAAAGCAATGAACTAACAGTATCTGTTTAAGCTCTGTCAATAGAGTACGTATGTAATGCTGCACGAATTCAACATAGCATATATGATAAATGAGCATGCTTTTGATGTACCTGAAGGAAAAGGGACATATTCCCTTATACTGGCACTGGATAAGGATACGGACATAACAGCAGGTTCACTCGGAGTCAGGCATTTTCATACAGGGTATTATTCATATACCGGTTCTGCAAGGGGAGCGGGCGGGTTTGCCAGGGTGATACGACACCTGGCTGTGGCAGCTGGCACCAATTCTACCCGCCACTGGCATATTGATTACCTGTTACCCCATACCATGCCAAAAGGATTGGTGCTTAGCTGTGCAGATATTGACATTGAATGTACCATCGCAAAAGCTATCGGGCACACAACACGGACCATGAATGGTTTTGGATGTTCCGACTGCAGATGCAGCGGTCATCTGCATTATGAAACCGATTTTGAAAGGCTATTTAACACCGTGAAAGATGCACATAAAATAACAGACACCATTCACAAAGTTTATTCCTTTTAACAATAATATCTATTGTGGTTACTATGAATAACATTTTGCGCAGAGGTCGACTCAACAAGGATGACCCGAACGTGCTCAGTTATCTTTCCTCCATGGATACAGACAGACACATATTCACGGCTGATCTGCTGGTCGATACGGCACATGTAATAATGCTGGCAGAGACCGGGACTATATCCAGGGATGAATGCACCCGCATCCTTAAAGGACTGGAAAACATCAGGAAAGGAGGGTTCGAAAGACTTGATACTTCCTATGAAGACATCCATATATCCATTGAAGCAATGCTTATCGAAATGGTTGGCGAGGAAACAGGCGGGCGTATGCATTCGGCTCGCTCGCGTAATGATGAGGTCGCGACATGTATCCGACTGGTCCTGAGAAATGAACTGCTTACCCTGTTGCACAATCTAATATCCTTCCGGAAGACTATTCTGGAAATTGCTTTTGAGAACAAGGAAACCCTGATGCCTGGTTTCACACACCTGCAACATGCCCAGCCCACTACTCTTGCCCACCACCTGCTCGCTCATCACGATGCTCTGGCCAGGGACTGCCAGAGAGTACTGGGAGCATATATCCGTACGAACATGTCGCCCCTTGGCTCGGCGGCATTCGCATCGACCGGATTTGAGATCGACCGTGAACGTACCCGTGAACTGCTTGGGTTCCACGCTCTCGTAGAGAACTCGATGGATGCGGTAAGCACACGTGACTTTGTCGTGGAATCGATTTCAGCCTTTGCCAATATCATGACAAACCTGAGCCGTCTGGCAGAGGAGATGATACTGTGGAGCAGTGAGGAATTCGGGTTTGTGGAACTTGATGACAGGTATGCATCAACGTCTTCGATAATGCCCCAGAAAAAGAACCCTGATACTGCCGAGCTGATGAGGGCAAAGACCGGAACCGTGGACGGATGCCTTATGTCTGTTCTCGCCATCATCAAAGCCCTGCCTATGAGCTATAATCGGGATTTGCAGGAAGTTACAACACACCTGTGGCGGGCTGCTGCCGTCACCCTGGGCACCGTAAATATTGCATCTGGTATACTACATACCATGAAGCTGAACAAAGATACATTATCATCGTCTTCAAATACTGGTTTTTCCACTGCCACGGAACTGGCTGATACCATTGTCCGGACCACAGGACTCCCGTTCAGGACCGCACACCAGATAGTGGGAGCCATGGCAAAAGGTTCCATACATACGCTGGAAGAGCTCGACCGGATCAGTATGAAGATCATTGGCAAGAAACTGTCAGAGGAAGGAATGGACGCGAAACTCTTTGAAGGGGCTCTTAATGTGATGGAGAATGTGAATCGCCGGTCTGCAGTAGGCGGGCCTGCGCCACATGAAGTGAGCCGGATGATCAATGACAGGAATTATTTACTGATGCAGGATATTGACACACTTATGGAGCACGTCAATGCCGTGCAGGATGGCATGAAGCGGCTCGATGATGTGAAGCAGTCATATCTGTGGAGATAGAAATGGTAATTGCTGAAGGGGACATTGTTTTAGCCAGGTATGGTGACAATACATATGAAGGGGTGCTGATGCCCTCTAATACCGGCAAAACGGTCGTGAAACTGAAGAACGGATATAATATCGGTCTTAAGCCTGGGAATGTTACTCTGGAGCTTATTGATAAGAAAAGTGAACGGAGGGGGCCGCAGGTAGAACTGCCTGCCCCGGACCCGGAGCTACCCAATATTTCTATCCTTTCCACCGGCGGCACCATAGCAAGTAAGGTGGATTACCGCACAGGGGCCGTGACCAGCCAGTTCACGGCAGAAGATATCCTGCTGGCCATCCCGGAACTTACCCGGATCGCCAATTATCATGCAAGGGTATGTTACAGTATCTTATCCGAGAACATGCGGCCCGAATACTGGGTGAAGCTTGCCGGGGAAGTATACAATGAGATCAGGGCCGGTGCAGATGGTGTGATCATCACTCACGGCACCGATACCATGATGTACACGGCTGCAGCCATTGCTTTTATGGTCAAGACACCGGTGCCCATAGTGTTCGTGGGCAGCCAGCGCAGTGCTGACCGTCCCAGCAGTGACAATGCCATGAATGCCATATGCGCGGCAAAGGTGGCGGTAAGTGATATTGCCGAGGTCACGGTGGTGATGCACGGGAGCACATCGGACGATTTCTGCCATATCCACAGGGGTGCAAAGGTCAGGAAAATGCATACCAGCAGACGCGATGCGTTCAAGTCCATCAATTCAAGGCCGCTGGGCAGGGTGGAATATCCTTCAGGAGAGATACATACGTACCTGGACCATAAGCGGCGTGGCGGGCAGGAACTGTCTATCAATACACATATCGAACCCAGGTGTACCCTCGTCAAATATACCACGGGCGCAAGTCCTGAGATATTGTTGTTCGCTTGTGCCAACTATAAAGGCATAGTACTGGAAGGTACGGGACTGGGGCATGTTTCGACTGAATGGGTACCGTATATTGAAAGGACCGTGCAGGCAGGGGTACCTGTGATAGTGACCAGCCAGTGTATTGACGGCAGGGTATGCGACCGGGTGTATGATACCGGGCGTGACATCCTGAAAGCCGGTGCAATGGAGGGGGAGGATATGCTGCCGGAGGTTGCGCTGGTGAAGTTGATGTGGGCGCTGGGGCAGACCAATGATATGAATGAGGTCAAAAGGCTCATGTCCACTGATATGGCAGGTGAAATGACCAGGAGTTCCCGGACCTGGGGCGTTAATTCATAATACTTTTTGGAATTGAAGGGAGAAGGTTACCATGAACGACGAGACGAAAACACCAAAGTTCATATTCAACTGTACAGAATGCGGGAAATGCTGTGAACGGGACGTAATTGTCTATATAGATGACTTAAGGGACTGGATAGAGCACGGATTGATGTACACAGTACTGCCCGTGCTGTCTATTGTCGGAGAATACGGGTCGATTGCTATGCAGCTGGACAAGCAGACCAAAGATGAAAGGACTGTCTGTGCCCTGTATGACATTGAGAAGAACTCCTGCAGTCTGGGTGACAACAAGCCACTTTCCTGCCGCTCGTTCCCGCTGGGATATACTGGTAAGAAATATATTGTAGTGGATATGGACTGTCCTGGCCTGGGCCAGGGTAGTATGACCGCTGAAAAACTGGCACGTATGCGTGAGACTGCAACGTCGGATTATGAGAGCAAGCAGCGGACACAGGCAGTATTGCCAATGCTCCAGGTATTGTTCATCAAGCAGTTTTCCATGGAATCCCAGAAGGCTATGGAAAAATTGTCTCCTGACAAGAGGGCTGAGCTTGAAAAGTTATTGAAGGAACAATAACAATAGAACCTGAAAGGTTGGATGTGTCACATTATTTTAATTTTTTGATGCCATCTCCCCGGACTGTATGATGCTGTAACTGTTCATTCTGCGTCCAAATCAGATGGCGGGGTGGGAGAAGAGACGAAGAAGGTCCCTTCCTGCTGGTCGGTCGTTTTCTTCGAGCATATGCACGGTGCAGTTAGCCGGGTAAGACCAAACGAAACTCCGTTCGGCCATCGTAATGCAGATTACAACTTCCTCATAACAGCGGTCTGGGCCGATCCGACGGAATCCGACAGGAATATCAAATGAGCACATGACCTCTTGGACAGCGGTACAGCCGTTTTCGACCGGCGGAGCTTATCTCAATTATCCTGGAAGAGAGGGAGAAGACCGTGTCATGGCTGCCTGCGGCAAAGAAAGATATGAAAAGCTTGTAGTGCTGAAGAACAAGTATGATCCGACCAACTTCTTTAGCCTTAACCAGAACATCAAGCCGAAATAATTCTAATATATAATATTTAGTATATTATCCAAATGCAACATCAAGCACCATCATCAATGCAAAACCGAGCATTGCTCCCACAGTTGCCAGGTCTGTGTTACCACCTTGCTGGGATTCGGGTATTACCTCCTCCACGACAACAAATAACATGGCCCCTGCTGCAAATCCCAGAGCATAGGGCAGGATGGGCTGAAGAAACAAAACAGCTGCTGCACCTATGACAGCGGCAACAGGTTCGACAATTCCGGATAACTGGCCGTACCAGAAACTCCTTAACCGTGATAACCCTTCCCTGCGCAGGGGCATGGAGACAGCAAGTCCTTCAGGAAAGTTCTGGATGCCTATGCCTGCGGCCAGGGCGAAGGCAGCAGGAAGTGTTGCTGAAGGATATCCCGCTGCAACAGCTCCGAAGGCTACCCCAATTGCAAGTCCTTCCGGAATATTGTGGAGTGTGATGGCAAGTACCAGCAAAGTGCTTTTTTTCCATGGGGTCCTGATCCCTTCAGCCTGGGGAACACCAATATGAAGGTGTGGGAGGACCTTATCTACCCCACCGAGGAACAGACCACCCAGCAAAAAGCCTGATGCGGCAGGAAACCATACAGGAATATCCAGATGAGCTGCCATCTCAAGTGCAGGGACCAGCAGGGACCAAAAACTGGCGGCGATCATGACCCCGGCTGCAAAGCCCAGCATTCCGTCAAGGACCCTTCTGCTCATATCCCTGGCCGAAAATACGACCGAGGCACCAAACGCGGTCATACCCCAGGTAAATAGTGCAGCTGCGAGGGCCTGTAGAACAGGATTCAGCTGTTCGATCATTCCTTATCACCTGAGAGTATCCCTACCACTGGAAAACGCTTCAGCATATCGATCCCGTGCGGAGCCCCGGACATATGTTCGCTCAGGTCCACTCCGGCTTCATGGACGGCCTGGTGTCTTCCCCCTTTCCAGAGAGAACTGCGGGAAACGTCATATACCGTGCCATTGTGTGCCACATATACCGGCGAGTCCCTGCCGTTATTTCCGGAGAGTTCCAGCGTATTGATTATTCTCATCCGTCATTTCAGGAATTTGGATACGAACGGTGATGTTTGTCCCCGCCTCATGAAATGCCCGGACGGGCCTTCACCGAGGAACTCTGAGAACCAGGATTCATGCTCGATCTCTTCGTTCAGTATTGACTGGGCCAGGTCATAGGTCCTGTGGTCCTTACCAGCGGTCATATTGCAGATATATGTATATCCCCGTACTGCACACCGTTCTGCTTCCACCAGCACGGTCAACATAGCGTTAATATCGGTCGGGTCCGTGGGCAACGCGGCAGGCGGACATGCTGAAATATCATGAAAATCATTCATGTGCCCGGGCAATGTACCGTTGAGCTCATAGATACGGGGTACCAGCGCTTCAAAATGATTCCTGTCTTCGATGCGGGCAGTTTCGGCGATCTCTTTGATGCCTTCTCCTTCCAGTCCGATGAGGTTTAATCTGAGGATCGTGTAATAGTAGAAGGTGGTCAGTTCTGCCGAAGCATTCTTTACCAAAAGTTCTACCAGCTGATCCACATCGATACCAGAATTCTCTACCATTTCTCTTGTTACTCTAGCCATATTTTATACCACTCCTTTGTTGTATTAATTAATACTACATTCAATTGAATATGGGAATTTTCATGTTAAATAGATTGTGGAATGTGAGATTGGTGAAATTACTTATGAGCCACCATTTAAGCCCCCTATCCGTGTCCCTTCCATCATCTAAAAAAGATGAACAAACTCATCCCAGTGGACCCAAAAATACACACAGGTCCACACCAGTATTATGACATAAGTCACTATGAGAAACGTTGTAAGATTGCCGTGGGATTCACTTATGATGCCCCCGAATTCCTCGGCATGGGAACTGGCATCTTCAACCGTGTATTTATCTCCACTTTTAACTGCCAGCCAGATTCCGATCATAAGGGATAATATCAATACAACGGTAAACCAGGCATAGAATTGTATGAACGATCCATACGCAGGAGTAAAACTCATAGTCTATCCTCCCGGTCATTTACCTCATTCTCAACCTCAATGTCCAGCATTCTATATTTTGAAGATTCCACATCGGTGAATTGTCCTGACCTGATGCCCCATAGTAAAAATCCTAGAAATATAAGCAACATACACAGGGCTGATAGAAAAAGCGCCAGTCCGTAATCATTCATACAATTTCCCTCTTAAGATTTCGTGCAAAGGTATCTTTATAGAGCGGTGCCCATTTCGCGTTATAGTCCTCAGGCGCTGAGAAGTTCTGTATGTAGAAGATAAGGATAAAGATCTCATCATCGTTCAATGCATATTTCCAGGGAGGCATATTGGTAGTCTCCACGCCTTCCCTCACCTTCCACACATAACGACCGTATAGTTTGAAATCATGTCCTGATTCTGTAAAATTGGCAGGTTCAGGAGTTATATATCCCCCCGTGCTCAGGATTGAAGCAATACCATCCCCGTGTCCGTCTTTCCCGTGACATTGTGCGCAATATAACAGGTATAATTGTTTTCCCTTCTCAAATTCCTCCTGAGTACCTGATATCGGCCGGATGATGTTCGTCTCCTGGGAAAACGTGTCTCCCTCCTCATCAGACACATCTCCACATATGGTCCTTATAGCACCCATGGCAAAGCTCATCTCAAAGAAGGCAACCTTCCATCTGTCTGTCTCGTTCATTGAGAGTCTCCATGGAGGCATGGCTGTTCCGGGTACTCCTTCACTTACTCTCCAAAAATGAAATGCGTCCCCGGGTTCAGGAATATAGGTCAATATCCTTTCATGAAGGTTTGCCGGTTGGGTTACCACATGCCTGGCGTAAGGACCCTGTCCATTCCCGGAACATCCATGGCAGGTCAGACATTTCTGGGTATAGATCTGCTTCCCGTCTTCGAAAATAGCCGCATATGCAAATGCTGTGCTATTATTTCCTGTGAAGTTGGTCTCCTCAAAGCTATAGTTCTTCAAGGCTTCCTGCATAATCTGTGCATACGGTTGTGTATTATTACGATATTGCGCCGGGATTTCAGGATGGAATCCACGTGGTGTAAGGTCTTCGCTCCCCAAACTCTGTACATAAGAGACCACAGCATCGAGATCATCGTCTGACAGGAAACCAAAAGGCGGCATTATTGACCTCGGACTGGTGGTCCTTGCATCCCTGTCATGGAAATAATGCCATTGGGTCGGTCTTTGACCCCCGATCTGTGCCAGGTCCGGCCCTGTCCGCTCAGTGCCCAGCAGGTGTGGGGAATCATAAAAATAATCTCCTTTCAGTGAGGTTCTCCCGATCACCCAGTCCTGAGGTCTCACGAACTGGGAATGACAATAGAAGCAGCCAAGGTCTTTGTACAATATTCTCCCCTTCTCTTGCAAAGAGGTATATTGATGGGCGATCTTGCTGGGTTCAACAGATGCAAACATATAGGGCATTCCCACCACCATATAGGTCATGATAACAAACGCTGAAAAGGCACCGGCCACGATAATGGGTATGTTCAGCTTGTGCTGGGATGCCCGCTGGTATTTTGAATGGGGGCGTGTTGTCAGGACCTTTGGAATCTTAAAATGATCTTTCATGTCATGTGGCTCACGGGCAACGATAAAACTCATCAGGGCATTGAATGCAAAGATATAGGCTGCCACTACTACCGCCCCTCCGCCAACGGCTCGTACAATATACCAGAACTGAAGGAAGGGAAGAGTAGACTCCACATTCATGTTCTGCCACCAGACAGAATTGGCAACCAATCCTGCAATGGTCATGGCCAGGAAAAAAAGAACAAATGCTACTGTAGCCATCCAGAAACTAATACTCATGAGCCTCTGGCTGTAGATCTTGACGCCTGTGATTTTTGGTATCAGCCAGTACATTATCCCTACTGCCAGAAATCCAAACCCCCCCAGTATGGCCAGGTGCGCATGACCTACTGTCCATTGGGAGAAATGCAGGAAGGAATTTGTCGACCGTAATGCCTGGAAAGTCCCTTGGAGGGATGTAAGGAAATACATAAACCATCCCGCAATAATGAACCTGAAAGGAATATTCTCTACCAGGGTATTCCAGGAGCCACGGAGTGTCAATCCGATATTGGTGACGAAGGTCAGGACCGGTATCATCATAAGAACACTCATAGTGACCCCGATGGTCTTCACGAATTCCGGTATGGGAGCCTGCAATAAGTGGTGTGCACCCACTCCTGTATAGAAAAAAGCTATAGTGAAGAAACTGATGAGCGATAAAAGATGGCTGTAAAGTGGGCGGTTTATAATACGTGGTATGGCATAGTACCAGGTGGCGATCCCCAGTGTTGTGAACCACAGGCCCAGTACATTATGACCGTAGTACCAGTTGAAAATGGCATCAGTATCACCAAACAGCGCACCCGCAGGAGGTCTCCACATGACATTGCCTATGAGATAGACAATGGGGAACCAAAGGAAAGTCCCCAGATAATACCAGGTGGAAACATAGAGCTTTTTCTCATTTCGGTTGACAAGTGTTAAAAAGATGTTCCAAAGTATCAGCAGCAGCACGAGCATGACCATGACATCAATGCTCCAGGGAAGTTCTGCATATTCCCTGCCCTGAGTATTCCCTGAAAGAATCAATAGAATCCCTATAATTATAGCAGCATTCCACAGTATCGCGGTCAATTTTGCCAGCCTGGGACTGAAAATGGGTGTATTGACCAGTCGGGGGAGTGTCCAGAACATGCCTCCTATCAGACCCGATGAGACAAATCCGAATAAAACCCCATTCACATGTGCAGGTCTGATCCTGCCAAAGGTAAGAAAGGCAGCATCACTCAGGAAGTAGGGCTGGAAAAATTTTATCGCCAGGATGAATCCCAGTGTAGCAAATATGGGAAACCAGATGAGAGAGCCTAAAAACCAGAACTTTACAGCCGAATCTCCGGGTTTGAATTTTTGTTCTTCAATGCTATAATGATCCTTCGAACCGGCCTCAGTAGCATCCATTCATTTCCACCTTCAAAGTAGTATAACAATCCCCAACCTACTGTTTATTATTTCATAGTGCCAATATAAAGCATTTTCCTATGAGATTGAATATCTTATATTGAAGCCTGTTTACAAATCGCTCATTCAATATGCAAATTTGTGCTTGAGGCCGGAAGCCCTCTCTGTTCTGGTAATTTCCCTACCCCGCAGGAATAATAAATTACGAAGTATGTATGTATTAAACACCAGATTTTAACGGCTGCGCAGGTGGTGAAAGTTTAGGAGTGGGCGCTTTCTCAAGCACAATCTCAAGCTGTACCTTTTCCTGACCCCGGAACAGGTCAAGACGAACCTTGTCGCCTACTGCATGTTCATTCATCATCTTAATCAGGTCCCTCACATTATTGATCTCCACATCATCCATACCGATTATAATATCTGCCATTTCCAATCCAGATTTTTCGGCTTCGCCACCCGAAAATACATTGGTGACCACCACCCCTTTTTCAGTTGGCAGGTTATAGTATGTCACCAGTTTTGGGTTCACATCTACCGCGTTCATACTGATCCAGGGTCTTACGATCTCACCGTGTTCCCTCAACTGCTTGGCAATCCACATGGCTGGATGTATGGGAATGGCAAACCCGATACCCTGAGCAAAAGGTATGATAGCACTGTTCACCCCGATCACCACTCCTGAACTGTTGATCAAAGGGCCTCCACTGTTACCGGGATTAATAGCAGCATCTGTTTGTATCAGATTTTCCATATATGTGATCTCTGTTTGAATGGACCGGTTCAAAGCGCTGATAACTCCGGCAGTGACTGTGGGTCCACCTACAAGACCCAACGGACTGCCTATAGCTATGGCCATCTGTCCTATCTTAAAATTGTTATTCTTGGCCATTTCCGGAACAGGTAGATCAGTGGCCTCGATTTGAATTACTGCCAGGTCCATTAACGTATCAATGCCCTTGATTGTTCCCGGGAACATCCTTCCATCTTCAAGGGACACATTGATCTCTGAAGAACCCAGCACCACATGGGCATTTGTCAGTATATATCCTTCTTTATCAATTATGAAACCGGAACCGACTCCGGAAACAGGATGTATATGTAGATACGCATCCTTCATTAACTTAAATTCACTAATGTTTACCACACTGGGTATAATCTTTTCTACTGCTGATGTGACCATTCCGTCAAATTCAACCACTCCTAATCACCCCTGAGATTCGTTAATTTACTATTAACTCCAACTTATTTAAAACTTCCACCTTAGGTTGACAGTCGCACAATAGTGTAATATCCTATCCAAAATCACCGCCGTTACAACAGTATCATTGAATAGCTTTCCCCATTCCCCATACGATTTATTTGAAATGAACCATTAAACCGATGTACGCTCTTAACATTTGAAGATATTTACTGCATAAGCTCATATCGATAATTTTTTCAATATTCACAGCAATAGTTTATTTACATAGGACCGCTAAGTCCATCTCTCGGATGATCCATGGGGGGCTAAATCTCATCAGGCTGTAAGAATATTACATCCGCAGACTGGATTCAGTTCGATGTTACACGATTTGAACCTTAAAGGAGGAAAGAGCAATGGGAATTCCAAATATGCTTTTCGTATCTGAGCAAACACAACAGGGTCCTCGCAAAATAGACCTATACTCTCGCCTGCTGGATGAGCAAATCATATTTCTCAATGGTGAAATCAATGATTATATGGCTGAAAGTATTATTGCACAGCTTCTCTATTTAGAAGCACAGGTGTTTGAAGGCGACATCCGTATCTTCATAAACAGCCCCGGGGGGTGATTACTGCTGGCCTTGCAATCTACGATACCATGCAGTGTATCAAGTGCACTGTTGCGACTATCTGTGTGGGTCAGGCGGCGTCAATGGCTGCGATCTTGCTAACAGCTGGTACTAAGGGAAAGAGAATAGCATTTCCTAATGCACGGGTGATGATACACCAGCCTCTCGGAGGTGCGGAAGAACAGGCATCGGATATCCAGATACAGGCAAAAGAGATGAACAGAGCAAAGAATCTTCTGGATGATATCCTGGTCTGTCACACAGGGCAGCCTATAGAAGTCATTGAGAAAGATACTGATAGGGACTTTTTCCTTTCTGCAGAGGAAGCAGTTGAATACGGGTTGATAGATGGAATAGTGAGGGCTGGAGAAGGATTGACAAAAGTAAAATGAAAAAGAACTAGAAAAATCTATCAACAATTTCAACTGCTCGTACAATGAGTTTTACACAATTTTCAAGATCTCCCATACTCAATACTGATACGGGTGTATGGATGTACCGTGAAGGCGGGCTTATAACCCCTGTTGGTATTCCTTCGCGTGTCAGGTGTATTGCTGATGCATCTGTTGTTCCGCCTTTACCAACATCCAGCTGGTAAGGGATGTTATTCGATTCTGCTGCTTCTTTTAACCATTTCAACACACGTTGAGGAACTATTATCCCCTTCCCCTCAGCATCGCTTACGGTTACTGCAGGCCCTTTTCCCATCTCGATGGCGGAATCCTTCTTCTCTATACCCGGATGGTCACCTGTAATGGTCACATCGATCGCTACTGCAACATCCGGGTTCAATCCATAAGCAGACGTTTTAGCCCCTTTTAACCCCACCTCTTCCTGCACAGTGAAAACAGCATGCACCGTACCCTTTATATCCTTTATCTGCCTTAGTGCCTCTATGAGCACCGTGCAGCCTGCTCGATTATCAAAAGCTTTACCAGTAGCCCGATCATTGCTTAAGGATTTGAATTCCATATCAGGAGTTATTGGCGTCCCGACCTTCACACCTGTTTTTTCTGCATCTTCTTTGCTTGTGGCGCCAATATCAATGAACATTTCATCGGCCTTAACTGGCTTTTTTAAATCGTCTTCTTTCATAACATGCGGGGGTTTCGAACCGATGACACCGTAAATGTGCCCATTTTCTGTATGCAATATCATCCTCTGGTTAAGAAGCGTCTGGTCAAACCATCCACCGGTTTTTGTAAAATGAATAAAACCCTTATCATCAACATATTTTGTCATAAGGCCAACCTCGTCCATATGGGCTGCAAGCATAACTACAGGTGAGCCTCCGCGTTTTGTGGCTATGAGGTTTCCCATCTTGTCTGTTCTAATCTCATCCACATATGGTTCTACTTCATTCTCAATAACCTGCCTCACGCTTCCCTCATATCCTGAAACGCCGTGTGCGTTCGATAACGTCTCAAAAAGATTCTGCAAATCGTTCATAACAATAACCTCCACATGTGAGAATTCTCAGGAAAGACAATAAAGTTTACTCACCGGTTCAACCTTTAAATAGCACTTACTTAACAGCTTACTCACAGGATAGTTATATTAATAGGAACGAAAAATTCATTACAGGGAGATTATGGCTGAACTGAAAAGACATCTTGGTATGTGGGGAGCAACCGGTATCGCTATAGGCGCAATTATCGGTGCAGGAATTTTTGTCTTAAGCGGTGTGGCATCCGGAATGGCAGGGCCGGCGGTCATTCTCTCATTTTTGATTGCAGGGATTGTTGCATTCCTCACTGCACTGAGCTCTGCTGAACTTTCTTCTTTTATAACTGAAGCTGGTGGCTCTTATATTTATACTGACAAAGCTTTTGGGAAATTCCTGGGATTTGTTGTAGGCTGGATGCAGTCTTTCGACTACATAGTAGGTGCCAGTGCCATCAGTGTAGGATTCGCAGGATATTTTGTGTACTTCATCGGTATTCCTCCTACCGCACAAAACGTGATAATCCTGGTTGCTATTGCCATGCCTTTTAGCCTTATGTTGATCAACCTTAAAGGGATCAAGGAGGCTTCAGTGACAAATAATCTGATGGTCTGGTTCAAGGGTACAGCACTTACGATCTTCGTATTGCTTGGATTATACTACCTTATCTCCCATGGGGATTATTCCAATTATCATCCATTCTTCCCCAAAGGTTATCCGGGAATGATTTCCGGAGCTGCATTAATCTTCTTCGCATTCGTAGGCTTCAATACAATTACAGTAATTTCCGAAGAAATAAAAGAGCCTGAAAAGAACGTTCCAAAATCAATAATATTCGCTTTCCTGATATGCACTTCTTTATATATCGGTGTCTCCGTGGTAGAGGTGGGACTTGTAAACTGGAAGATAATAGGTGCTTCCAGTGCACCTCTGGAATTAGCTCTGACCGTTGCTACAGGTAATATTTTCATACTTAAGTTCGTGGCCATTTCTGCCCTGTTTGCCACCCTATCAGCAACAATGGCATCCATACTGGGGGGATCAAGGGCGTTGTTTGCAATGGCCAGACAGCGGGTACTCCCTGGATTCCTTTCAAATATTTCTAAAAATGGGATTCCGACATCTTCAGTATTGGCATGCGGGGTTGCCATCACATTGATAATCATTGGAACAAAGGGAAATCTGGAATTGATCGCTTCTATTTTCAATTTTGGAACCTTGTTGACATTCTTTTTCATCAATTTAAGCATGATACAATTAAGAAAGAAGATGCCTGATGCAAACCGCACATTTAAGGTGCCCCTGTATCCCATCCCTCCACTGCTGGGTATAATCAGTTGTTTTGCCCTTATATTATTCCTGAAGTCGAATGCTATTATTGCAGCAGGGATCTGGATCGTGATCGGAGTGGTTGCGTATTTGATAAATCAACAGCGTCAATCGAAAACAGGATGATCAGGGATCCACACAGGCAAATACCACCGACGGAGTTCGTTCCCGTTCAGTTTGAGTCAGTTGTCAATCTTTGGGTATGGTATACTGCCCGGCATAACACTATCCACACGCCTCCACACCCTATTTTCCCCTCACCCGATTACCACCAATGCCCCATACGTAATCACCCCTGCCATCAATGGCGATACAAACCACATGGTAATGATCTTCTGTACCGTTTCATTCCTTGCCGCCAGCAGTCCCTCATTGGCACACCCTATCCCGATTATTGCGGCCGTGACGATCTCACCCAGTGAAACAGGGATTCCCATAATAGATGCTGTATGGACTAGCACAGCTGCAACGAACTCAACAAATACTGCCCTTATCGCGCAGAGTTCAGTGATACCTTTTCCCACCGTTTCAAGGACCCTTGAACCCAGCAATATCGCTCCTGCACCGATGGTCAGACCTCCTATGACAGCTCCGGTCGTAGAGTCCATGAATCCTGCTCCTACCAGAGGTCCTACAGCATTTGCAGCATTGTTGGCGCCTGCCGAATATGCGACATAGCATCCTGAAATCGTAAGCAGGAATCCGATAATTTTTCGTATTGTGGCCTCTGATTTATGGTCCACGAGCCATAACAGAATGATCGGGTGAAAATATTTTCCCATGATAAAAGCCAGGAAAAAAGCGACAAGCGGAGTGATGACCCACCAGGATACGATCTTCGTCAGGACAACCATATCCAGTATTCCCACATAAATGCCTAAACCAGCAACCGCGCCTACGGCGGCCTGGCTGGTGGAGATCGGGACTTTAAGCATATTTGCTATGAACATGCTGATACCCGCCGCCGAGATGGCAATGATAGCATACACAACCGTAATGTTCCCGCTGGGGACAATACCGTTACCCAGGGTCTTGATAACCTCGCCGCCGCTCAACACCGCACCCAGGAAAGCAAATATCGCAATGAGGATCACTGCCTGCCGTCTGGTCCTGGCCTTGGCCCCGTACGCAGCACCCATAGATGCTGCGGCATTGTTGCCGCCAATGTTCAATCCCATGAACACAGCAGCAGCATAGGCAGCCAATAATAATATCAAAGACATGTGTAGTTCCTTACTCCATTTCAGTATTTATATAACAATTGGAAACAATTACCATTAGCAATTTTCTGTCCGTAGATTATGCATTTGCTATAAAGGAGTGGAGAATACGGCTATATTTACCCATTTATAATAATGGAGCAACATTTGCCACATCAAGCATGTATATTTAACTACAACAAAGGAAAAGTAACAGATCAC